>JAFZQQ010000207.1 GCA_017620315.1 Oscillospiraceae bacterium
CGTCGACCACGCCCTCCGATGCGGCTCGCTTCAAATAGGCGTTTGTCGAGTCAATTTTCTCAAAGCACACGAGCTTTCGGCCGACAAGCTTCGTCTCGCCAAGCTTCGTGCGTATCTCGGTCTCGCTCAGCCTGTCCGGTGCGGAGTTCAGACAATAGCCCCTGCTCTTGCGAGCCTCGATATCATACCCGTCGCGGCGAAGCGAATTGACAGCCTTCCACACCGCGGCGCGCGTGATTCCCAGCTCAGTGCTGACGCTCTCCCCCGAAAGGAACCTGCCCTCGTTGGCCTGCAGCAGTCTCAACACCGTTTCCTTGCTCATTTCCGCCACCTCCGATACCAGTTTTTTCCGATACAGTATACACCTGTTTTTGTCAATTGTAAACCTTTGATAATTTTTCCGTTGACGGATAGAAAAATTTTTAGATTTTATTGTGCATTTCCTCTTGCCCTATCACAAAATATAGAATATAATGTTCGTTGGAATTCGACTTTTTTTGACAAGGATCGCACCGTGAGCTTTTCTGACCTTAGATTTATTTTCTACGCGCTGCCGGTTTTTGTGCTTCTGCACACGGTCATGCCCTCAAAGGCGCGCAACGCGTTGCTTTTTCTCGGCAGTCTCGCGATATATGCCTTTGGCGCCGGACTTGAGGCTGCGGGCATATTGCTTGGCCTGACTCTTATCAATTATCTGTTCGGGCGCTGGATGTCGCATGAGGAAAAGTCTATGCGCCGCGCCTTTCTGGGGCTTGCGCTGTCGCTGAATTTCGGAGCGCTGTTCTTTTTCAAGTACCTTTCTTTTCTCCTCGGCGTTCTTGATCCGATCATCGGAACCGATTTTTCCTTCCTTCACATTGCGATGCCGCTGGGCGTAAGCTTTTATCTTTTCCAGATGATCGCTTATCTCATCGACGTCTGCCATGGGACCGTCGAAGCCGAGGACAATCTGATCGATTTCGGCGCATTCGTTTCCGCCTTTCCCCAGCTGACGATGGGTCCGATCCTGCGCTACGGCGACGTGCGCGCCGCCCTGAAGGAGAGAAAACCCGGTCGCGAGGATATAGAACAGGGCTTCCAGCTCTTTTCCATAGGGTTGGCGTTCAAGGTTCTGCTTGCGGATCAGCTCGCATACCTTTGGGTGGTGCTCGAACGCATCGGCTTCGACTATATATCGACGCCGCTCGCCTGGCTCGGCGCGGTGGGATACAGTCTGCAGCTCTATTTCGACTTTCAGGGCTATTCGCTGATGGCGGTCGGGCTGGGGCGAATGCTCGCGCTTCCTGTGGCGCGCAACTTTGACGAGCCATACCTCTCGCGCTCCGTCAGCGACTTCTACCGCCGCTGGCATATGACGCTCGGCTCATGGTTTCGCGACTATCTCTATATACCGCTCGGCGGAAGCCGCAACGGGACGGGTCGCACGCTGCTTTCGCTCGCGGTGGTCTGGCTGCTCACCGGGCTTTGGCACGGCCCGACGCCGAATTATCTCATCTGGGGCGGCGTTCTGTTCGTGTTCATCGCGCTTGAAAAGCTGTTTCTGCGCCGCGCGTTCGGCAAGCTGAAGGTCCTGCCGCATATCTATTGCATTTTCGTGATCGTTCAGACGTGGATCGTCTTCCGCATAGACAACATCTCGGATCTGGCGGCGTATTTCCGCCGGCTGTACCCCTTCTTCGGCGACGATTCCGCGATCAACCACGGCGATTTTGTCAAGTATCTCGGTTCCTATTGGTGGCTGTTTGCCATCGGCATTTTTCTCTGTCTCCCCTGGCCGCGGCGCTGGTATGAACGCGCGCGCGGAAATGCACTTGTCTGGATCCCTCTCTTTGTGTTCTTCTGGGTCAGCATCTATTTCCTCTCCACAGGCTCCGGAAGCGCATTCCTCTATTTCAGATTTTAACAGATTCGAGGTCTATCGATGAAACGTCCTTTTTCCCCGCTTGTATGGCTCTGCGTCCTCGGCGCCGCCGCGCTGAGCGCGTGGGCGATCCTTGATCCCAACGGCGTTTACGCCGGTTATACCGCCGCGCTTGACCGCGGCACCCCGCCCATCGCTGCGGTTTTCACCGCTGCGCAGGACGGAGTATATCCCTGGAGTGTCTTCGATTCCCCGGAGGACATCCCCTACAGCCCGGCATACCGTCCGCTCACCGGCACGGTTACGGATGACGAGATGCGTTCCTCCGTCGGCAACGACGAGCCCTTCAGCGATCCCGCCGCAGGCGGCGACACCCAGCCTGTTCCGGAGACAGACGGCTCTGACGGCAGTTCAAGTGATGCCGCCGGGGATGCGGAAGAGGTCGTCGAGGAGAACGGCGGGTTTGTCACCGTGGATTTGAGCTGGTTCGACGATGCGCTGTTTATCGGCGACTCGCACACGGAGGGCTTTTGTGATTACGCGGGTGTGAAGAATGCTACATATTATTATAAGCGCGGAGTTGACATCTGGTCGGTCATGACCAAGGCATTTGTCAACGGCAAACAGACCATTCCCCAGGCGCTTTCGCAGCGGCAGTTTGGCAAGATCTACATCATGCTCGGTATCAACGAGATCGGCTGCGGCACGACCGAGAGCTTTGCCGAGCAGTACGGCAAGGTCGTCGCTCAGCTGCACGAGCTCCAGCCCAACGCATACATTTATATCCAGGCGATCTTCCATACCTCGCAGAAAAAATCAGCCTCCACGATCTACAACAATGAACGGATCAATGCGCGCAACGAAGCAATATCCAAGCTTGCCGACGGCAAGCAGATATTCTTCCTGGACTGCAATGAGGTATTTGACGACGAGACCGGCGCGCTGACGTCAACCTATTCCGGCGACGGCGTTCACGTAAAGGCTCCGTATTATACGATGTGGCGCGATTATCTGCTCCGCTTTGGCAGAGCCGACGCCCCGAACGCCGTGGTCGTTCCCACTCCGTCCGAGCCTGTTGACGGCCCGGAGCTTCCCGTCGGCGTCGCCGACGAGCGCATCGCGCCTGCGCCAGCCTCGCGTTCCGAGGCAGTTGAGGACGATGGTGCGAGTTCATCCTCAGAAACCGGGAAAACCGTGTCCGAGCCCACCGAGGCCGCCGATCCGACCCCAGCGGCAGAGGAAGCGCCCGTTGCCGCTGCTCCTTCTGCCGACGAACCGGCTTCAGATTCCTCCGC
>JAFZQQ010000208.1 GCA_017620315.1 Oscillospiraceae bacterium
ATACACCTACAACGAAGCCGGCAAGGCGCTCGTCCCCGCCGGCCCGCAGCTGTAATTTATCTGTCCGCATACCTTCCGAGCGGGGCGTCTGCCCCGCTCGGTTTTTTTGAATACCGCGATAAAAAGCTTTTCAACCGGCGCGGGCTGTGGTATCATTTGACCCGCGCGCAGGCTATTTCAGAAGCAAACGGGACGCCGCCTGGCGTCCCGTTTGCTTCTTGAGCGGTAATTGTCCCGTTTTTATCCGATCGTTCAATCCGTATTCTCCTCGGCGAAAGGACGGAAGCAGGCTTACTCTACCCCCTCGATGTACTGTTCCTCCGCTTTTTGCTCCGCGTCGATCAGCAGACGCTTCGCGTCCCAGATATTGCCCTTCTCCAGCAGTTCAAGCGCGTCCTCGGCAGCGGAAACCATCAGATGATAGAGCTTTTCATAGTCCGGCATGGTGTAGTCCTCCTCAAAAATAAAAAAGTGGCGCAGCGAGCCGCGCCACCGAAAAACGCAGAGGCTCCCTGCCGCCAAGCAAGTCCAAGCGCACGCAAAGTGTGATGAACGAGAGCATGCGTTTTTGCCACAGTGTTATGGACAGAAACGCACACTTTGCGTGTTTGATGCTTTATTGACTTGCTTGGCATATTTATACTACCATTTCCCGACGGTTTTTGCAAGGAAAATCGTTCGACAAGTTTCGACAATAATACCGCGGACGAATGCATGGAAAAAGGCTGTCTCTAAAACGCATCGTGCGTTTTGAGACAGCCTCATTTTATGGCCGGTCAAGCCCCAGCGTGTCAAGCACGATCTGCTTGGGCGCGAAGAAGGTCTCGTCCTTCGTGAATTCGAGCTGCGCGCCGATGGACGCGGGGACGTCCGTGCGGACCACGCGCAGCGTGCCGTCGCAGCGGAGCGAGAGCGAGGATACCTCGTCGCCGCGCATATCGAGCCGCAGCGTTCCCTCGTCATACGAGATATCGAGCGTCTTTGTCTCGGGCGCCACAGACGCGGCAAGCTGCGTCATGGCGGTCTCGTCAAGTCTCACGGTATAGCGCATGCCGTCCGTGGTCTGGACGCACTCCGCCTCGCCAAGCAGAAACGCCTCATAGGCAAGGTGCATCAGCCTTGCCGTGTCGCGGAACAGCGCGCCGTTCCTGTCGACGTTCACGCCCGCGCCGGTGCTTGCGGCGTCGTTCGTGTAGTAAAGCCTCGCGCCGCGTCTGGATATGCACGAAAGCTCCTTCCCGTAGCGGTTGGTGCGCTGCCAGAGCAGCTTTTCATCCACCAGCAGCGGCCCGCAGTCCGCGCTCAGCGAAACGTTGGCGCTGAGCGGGTCTCGCGTAACAAGCTGCGTCCAGATCAGAATGAGCTGCTTGAGCTGCGCGTCGATCTGCTTTGCGTCCTTGTACTCGCCGGAATTGATCGCCGTGCGGACAGCCTGCGGAAGCGTATGCTCGCCCGGCTCGTCAGCAAGGCGGAGCTCCGCGTGGGCGTCTCCCGCGCTGCCGTTCCAGCCCATGGTCAAAGCTGTCGGTTCGCCGTCGGTGAGCGAGAGCTCAAGCTGCACCGTCTCCGTCTCCGGCACGGAGGGTATCCCCTGCGGAAGAACGGCCTTCAGTATCTGCTCCGCCGCCGCGCCGTGCGCCGCCGCGTGATAGGTCTTGACGCCGTTTATCTCCTGAGCGGATACCTCGACCTCGCGGTAAAGCCCGGCGATATGCGGCAGAAGCTTTGAATAATCCGGCAGGACACCTTCGGCTTTGTACGCCTTGCCGTTTTCAAGCAGCATGACTCCGTCGCAGTAGTACAGCGGGATATCCTGCCACATGACGCAGGACACGCGCTTATCCGCGCATGCCGTCGTAAAATACCCGACGTCGGCGTCAAAGCTCTTTCCGTTGACGTTTGCGGAGACCGAGAGCTTCATATCGAGGTCGCTGCGTTCGGCATAGTTGTGCAGCAGCATATAAAGGCTCATGCTGTCCGAAAGGCCCGGCGCAAGCTTCAGCACCGCCGCGGCCGCGCCGCCGAGCAGCAGGGCAAGGACAAGGAACACGATCCTCACCGCCCTGCGGCGGCGTTTGCGCTTCTTTTCCTTCTGCTTTTCCTCCTCCGTCAGCTCGCGCTTCGGCTTTTTATGCGCCGCCAACGCAATGACCAGCGCAAGGACGAAGAATGCCGCGCCGCCCACGAGCGCCCATACCCACCACGGCGTCGCGGTGGAGATGACCGTCAGCTCCAGCTCTTTTTCAGCCGTTTCAAAGGTCAGATAGCTGCCCATTTTCCCGGTATCAAGGCGCCGCCACGAGCCGTTCTCGCGCACATACAGCTCAACGTGGTCAGAGATCCCGTCCGGCGGAAGATAGCGCACCGTATGGCTCGCAGCGCCGTCCTCCGGAAGCTTGAGCTGCCACTGCTCGAGCAGCGTCTTACGATAGGAAAGCAGACGGTTTCGCAAGGTATCCGGCTCGCCGTCGTCGTAATCGTAGACGGCGGGAGACGCCACCGTCGCCGCGGCGTCGTCAAATGCACCCTCAACGATGAAGGTCGGTCGCGCCGCACTGCGCGTAACGTCGCTCGCGAGCGCGGCGACGCAGGGCTCGTAAACCGCGTTCACAATCGTGTCGAAGCGAAGCTTGTTCAGCTCGCTGCGATCCCAGCGGGCATATTTCCCTTCCTGCTGCGGAAGCTCGGGAAAAGCCGAGGCGTCAAAGCTGTCTCCGTACTTGAACTCGACGGTGTGGATCGCCTTGCCGTTCACGTTGAAGGCGAGCGTAAAGCTTCTGAACCGCTCCGGAAGTCCGCCAAGCGCCAGCAGCTGCTCATATTCTATCGGCTCGGCTTTGCCGCGCACGCTGACGCGGTCTATACCCGCAATATCGTCGCCGACGAAGAGATTGCCCGTCAGGGTCCCCGCCTCCGAGCCCATTATGGCGCCTGCGTATTGCGTGCTTTCCGCTATCTCAACGAGCGCGCGGCAGTCCTCCATGCGCAGCGACGAGCGCTCTGACTTGCCCGCGCCGACGATACCGCCGACATTTTTCCCGCCCGCGAGCGAGCAGCGCGACCAGCAGCCGCGTATCGTGTTGTCCGCGAATCCCGCCACTCCGCCGACGCAGTCGCCCTCGCTCGTCACGGCACCGTACGCCTCGCAGCCGCTGATAAAGCCGAGCGTCGCGCTGCCGCAAACCGAAGCGGAGTTGTCGCGCTTGCAGACGACGGCGCCCGTGTTTTCGCAGTCCTGAAGCACGCATTTGAGCTCATAGCGCTTGTGCAGAGCCGTGGTGATCGAGCCCGCCTCGCTCTCCGGGTCAAGCTCGTTGAAAATCATCATCGCCCCGGCGATACCGCCGACGTCAATGTCTCCGCTGACCTCGCCCGTGTTGGAGCAGAGCAGCACCTTTCCGTTCACCGCCGCGTCTACGTCCCTGTCCGAGGTGTCCTCCACCACATCGGCGGCAGACAGCTGCTGCGTCTCCTCAACGGCGTCAAGAAGCGTGTTCATCATAGCGTTGAACTGGCGGCTGATCTGCCTTACGTCCTCAAGGACTCTGTCCGATGAGGTTTTGACCTCATTGTTCAAAAGCTCAAGGTTGTTCGATATCCCGCGCATCGCGTCGTAAAGCGCTCCGGCGTTCGCGTCCGTTTCCTCTCCGAGCGTCTCAAAATTGAGTTTATCCTGCTCGTTGAGGTATTCAAGCAGCTTTGCTGCGCTGCTGAGGGAAGCTTCGAGCTTGTTCGAGGCGTCGCGCATAAGTCCCGCGCAGTCTTGCAGCCCATCAAGCGCCCGCTGCGCCGCTTCAACGTCGTCCCGCAGCGCTTCCGTCTCCCGCTCTGCCTCTGCCGAGGCTTTTTCCAGATGCTCAAGCGCGAGCGCGATATGGTCGAACGCCCCTCCTTCGTCGCCGATGCGCCCGTCGGCTATGATACCCAAGCCCTCGCGTATGCTGTATATGCCTTCGGTCAGCGCATCGGGACGCACGCGTGTGTTCTCCTGTATCAGCAGCATCCCCTCAGCGGCTCTGCGCATTCCCTCGCCCGCGGAGACAAGCACGCCGCCGAGCGGGTGCATGCGGATATACTCCGGGACAAGGTGCAAAGCAAGCTCGTTGACCTTTCGCGTCAGATACGCCGCCCTCTCAAGCGGAAGATTGGGATAAAGCGCCTCCGCGTCGCGCTTTGCTTCCTCGACGGTGCCCGACACAAGCTCGGAAAGCCCCGACAGTACGGAGGACACTGTTCCGAGCGCCGCAGCCGTTTCGCGCAGGCCTTCGCTCACCTCGCCAAGCGCACCGCCGGTGCGAATGCCGTCAGCGCCGCGTTTGCCGTAGACCAGCTCCCGCCATTCCTCCTCGCTCATTCCAAAGCGCGGAGAAACAGTCAGATCCATTGTAGCAAGTCCGCGCTCGATCCGCTTTGCACCGTCGTTTATGATATCAAGAGCCGTTCTGAGCTCCGCCGCCATCGCCGACAGCTCGCCGAACGCCGCGCCATCCGTCCCGTCCGGAAGGTCGGCCTCCGCGAGAGCTCCCTCCAGCGCGTCCAGCGCCTTTGAAAGCGTACCCGCCGCGTCAGCAAGCTCCTGCGTGACGTCGCGCAGCTGCGGAATGACGACTTCGATGATATCGCCGCCGCGGTTTATCTCCGTCACGACGCTGTCGATGTTGTCTGTCAGTCCATCTGTAAGGGCCTTTGCGCTGCTTTGCGCGTCGTCGACGCAAGAGTTGATCGCGCTGAGACGCGCCGAAACCGTATCCGAGGCGTTTTCCGCGTCGTTCACGGTCTTGTTGATCAACGCGCTGAGGGTGTTCAGCTCATCGCGTACGTGCTCGATCGAGCTCTCCTGCATGTCGAGCTTGATATAGGGCTCGGCTATGCCGACGATTCCGCCGACCTCGCGCCGCCCGTATATTCGCCCGTCGTTGACGCAGGAGGATATATGCCCTCTGCTGCGTCCCGCGATACCGCCGACATTGTAGCCGATGTGCTGATAGCCGACGCCGCCATAGTTGTGGCAGCCGAGCACGGCCCCGTCGGAGAAGCCCACAATGCCGCCGCTGTCAACGGTCACGTTGTATATATCGGGACTTATGAGCCCATTCAGTCCGCTCGCAAGACTCAGCTCAAGGCTCTCGAAGGACAGCGAGGGGTCGATGGTGTTGGTGTTTACATAGGCG
>JAFZQQ010000209.1 GCA_017620315.1 Oscillospiraceae bacterium
GAACCCGCATCCCCAGCTTGGAAGGCTGGTGCCCTGGCCATTGTGCTACACCTGCATTCGCAGCCGCCCCAACGGCCGAGCGGTTTACGGCTGATCAATGAATGTCAGCTAAAAGATAATAGCACGCACCCGCCCCGCTGTCAAGGTTTTTTTGCCGCAGAACTGAAATATGATCAACATGTGGCAAACATTTTCTCATTAAATCCCCCCTGGGTCATTGACAGTCCACGGGCATTTTGTTACAATTAGCGTGTATTATTATGAAATACAGTGGCAATTGTGCTGCTGTAGCAAATACCGGAGGGCAAGATGGTCAAGCTGCCAGTAAAACCGGACAAGGCTGAAAACGAACCGCAGTCGCTGCTTTTGCAGATGCTGCTGTCGCCCTATGACGCGCTGACGGAGATCGACCTCAACAAGCGCAGGATACGTGCGATCCGCACCGCGAAGGACAAATACTTTGCCCCCGTCGCCGCCGGCGAGATCAAGGATATGCTCAGCTACACGCTCGAAAATATGGTGCACCCCGACGACCGCGAGGTTTTTATCGCCGCCAACAATATGGATACGCTTCTCGACCGTCTTAACAACAAAGAGACCCCGGGCGTCAGCCGCGCAAGATACCGCTATAAGCTGCTCGACGGCGGCTGGTGCTGGGTCGAACGCGTGTGTGTCGGCGGCGAGTGCTTCGGTCTCCCGCACGGTATTGCGTATGCTTTTGTTTTTGATATCCAGAGCTCCGTAAGCTCGGCATTGCAGGCTTCTCAGTCCTCCGTCTCCCGTCGCAGCGTACTGACGGGTCTTCTTCGCAAGAAGGATTTCTTTGCGAAGGCCGGGGAGATGATGAGGGAAGAGCCCGGCGACTGGAGCGTCATCGCATTTGACCTTGAACAGTTCAAGCTTTTCAACGAGTGGTACGGACGCGACCGTGGCGATATGCTGCTCGCAAAGATCGGCGCCTGTCTTTTGCGCGCCGAGGAAAAGGGCGACGCCCTGGCGGGTTATTTCGGGCAGGACGACTTTGTGCTGCTCGTCCACTATGATCCAAGGATCGCCGAGGCCATTTTTGAAGAAGTACACGGTCTTATTCGCGATCAGGGCACATCTGTCGGCTTTATGCCCGCCGTCGGCGTCAGCCGCGCGGACGGCGAGGCAACCATCGAGGAGCTATACGACCGCGCAGCCATCGCCTCGCGTCACGCGAAGGAAAACTTCCATACGCGCATCCGTATGTTCGAGCCCTCTATGTTCGAGCAGACGGATCAGGACTATCGCATTCTTTCGGACTTTCAGAACGCCATCTCCAGCCACGAGCTTTCTATCGTGCTGCAGCCCCAGTGCCGCATTGACGACGGAAAGATCGTCGGCGCGGAAACTCTGGTGCGCTGGCACAAGGCGGACGGCACAATGGTCTCGCCGGGCGTATTCGTTCCCGTGCTCGAGCGCTACGGCTTCGTCTCCGACCTTGACCGCTATGTTTGGGAAGAGGCTTTTCGGTGGGTCAAAAGTTGGGTGGACAGGGGCCATGAGCCGCTGCCGGTTTCCGTGAACGTCTCCCGTATAGACATTTACACGCTTGACGTCCCGGAATACTTTGACACGCTGCGCAAACGCTATGACCTGAGCGCGGACGCCGTGAAGATCGAGGTCACCGAATCGGCGTATGTGGACAACACAAAGGTCGCCGGCGCTATCCACCGTCTGCGCGAGAACGGCTTCACCGTGTTGATGGACGACTTCGGGAGCGGCTATTCCTCGCTCAATATGCTGCGCAGTCTCAACGTAGACGTCATCAAGCTCGACGCCAAGTTCCTGCGAATGGACGACGCTGACAGCAAGGGTATGCACATTATGGAATCCATCGTCAACATGGCAAAGACCATGAGCGTGCCGATAATCGTTGAGGGTGTGGAAAACCGCAAGGAGACCGAGTTCCTGACCGGACTCGGCTGCCGATATGTGCAGGGCTATTATTTCTATCGTCCGCTCTCGGTCGACGACTTCGAGGAGCTCATCGAAGACAGGGAGCGCGTCGATACCGGCGGTTTCCGCTTTAAGGAAAGCGAGCAGTTCCAGATGCGCGAGTTCCTTGACCAGAATGTCTTCAGCGACTCCATGCTCAACAACATCCTTGGCCCCGCGGCATTCTTTGTCCGAAACGGCAAGAGGATCGACGTCGTGCGGCTGAACCGCCAGTTCTGTTCCGAATTGGGAATACCCGACGTCAGCGGCGCGATCGATTCGTTCCAAGGCATGGTGGCGCAGGATGATCTGCCCGTGCTCTACGGGCTGCTGGATATGGCGGCGCAGGATCCGCTCGGCGGTTCAAGCGGCGAGCTGGGGCTCATACGTCCCGACGGCACCGAGATAAAGCTGCAGCTCCGCTTCTACTTCCTGGACGAGTGTGAAAGCAGCAAGAGATATTACGGCTCAGTGACCAACATTACGCAGCTCACCAAACTCAACGAGTATATGGAGCTCCTGACGCGTGTTTCACCCGATACGCTCGCTTTTGCGGCGCGCGTCGAGGACGGCTGGCGCTTCCGCGTCGCCGTACACGGGCTTGAGCAGACATTGGGCATAGACCGCGCCGAAATGGAGCGCGAGCTCAACAGCGGTGATTTTCTAAAGCGCATCGATCCCGAAGACCGCGAGCGGCTGCGCAGCATCGTATCCGGACCAGGTATGACGGTCGGTACGAGCTCTGCACCTTTCAC
>JAFZQQ010000210.1 GCA_017620315.1 Oscillospiraceae bacterium
GTTCGGAACATCTTCGCTGGTTCCAACTACATGCACCCCTACACCGAGGGCCTGCTCCGTTCCGTTCCGCGCCTCGACGCCAAGAGCGACGAGCGTCTGGAATCCATACCCGGCGCAGTGCCGCATCCGCTGAAGCTTCCCAAGGGCTGCAAGTTTGCACCGCGCTGCAAGTACTGCACCGAGCGTTGCCTTGAGGAGGAGCCGCAGCTGGTTCCGGTCAACGAAACGCAGCAGATCCGCTGCTTCTATCCGAACGGGAGGGAACGCCATGTCACAAAATAAGAAAGTCCTTCTTCGGATCACGAATCTGAAGCAATACTTCCCCCTGAAAAAGAAGGGGCTCTACGTCAAGGCGAACGACGGCATTACGCTGGATATCTATGAGGGCGAGACCTTCGGCCTCGTCGGTGAATCCGGCTGCGGCAAGTCTACGTTCGGACGCACGCTTCTGCAGCTTTACCGTCAGACCGACGGCCGTACCATGTACTACGGACGCAGCCTTGACGATATGGCTCCTGACTATGTGCTTGAAACGATCCGTAACCTTGAAAAGAACAAGGCGAAGATCAAGACGACCGCAGAGCGTGCCGCGAAGCTTCAAAAGGAGTACGATGCGCTCTCCGAGACCGAGCAGTACGCGAAGCATGCCGAGCTGACCGCAGCCAAGAAGGAAGCGACCGACGCTCTGCTTGACGTTACGAACATCATCGGCGGCCTTGTCATTCTGGACGATCTCAAGCCCGTTATCGAGGCTTATGAAAAGTCCTTCAAGCTTGCCGCACAGTGCCGCAAGCTCCGCGAGAAGCGTCAGGCGATCCAGGCAAAGCGCGACGATGTCGAGTATGAGAAGAAGTCCACGGCTTCGTTAGACGACAAGCTCAAGAAGATAGACGATGAGATCGCGTCGCTTTCGAGCGAGCTGAAGAAGTCCGACGAGCACATCGATTCGCTGCGCCAGCCGCTTCTGAACGACCCGGATTTCCAGCGGTTCGAGGTCTACCATGACGACGGCATCGACCTTGCGCGACTCAAGTACAATGAGATCCGCTTGCTGCGAAGCGATCTGCAGATCGTATTTCAGGATCCGTATTCCTCACTGAATCCGCGTATGACCATCGGCCAGATCATCGGCGAGGGCCTTACGGCGCACAACATCTACCGCAAGAACAATGAGAGAATGCAGGATTACATCCTCAAGGTCATGGACGACTGCGGCCTTGCGCCGTACTTCCTGCACCGCTTCCCGCATCAGTTCTCGGGTGGCCAGCGCCAGAGGATCAGTATCGCGCGTGCGCTCGCGGTGAAGCCCAAGTTCGTCATCTGTGACGAGGCCGTTTCCGCGCTTGACGTGTCGATCCAGTCGCAGATCATCAACCTGCTGCAGGATCTGCGCGAGAAGCAGGATCTTACCTACCTCTTCATCACGCACGACCTCTCCGTCGTCAAGTACATCTCCGACCGTATCGGCGTTATGTACCTGGGCAATATGGTCGAGCTTGCCGAATCGGAGGCAATCTTCGGAAAGCCTTTGCATCCCTACACTCAGGCGCTTATCGCGGCGATCCCAACCACCGATCCGGACGCCAGCAAGGAGCTTCAGATCCTTGAGGGAGATATCCCCAGTCCGGTCAACCCGCCGAAGGGCTGCAAGTTCCATACCCGCTGCAGCCAGTGCATGGAGATCTGCAAGCAGGTCGTTCCTGAGTGGCGTGAGGTCGAGCCTGGCCACTTCTGCGCCTGCCATCTCCACGATAACGAGGGCAAGAAGGTCGAAGACAGGACCCCCGCCGTTCGCCCCGGCTGAGCGATCACAGATCATAGTTGAGACAAGACCCGTGCGTATGAAAACCGCGCGGGTCTTTCTTTATTGCCGTTTGTTTGGGTTTTATCAGTTGACATATTGAGATTAAGCGCGTAAAATAGATTGGAAGCAGAATAGATTTGTTGCTGCGCATCATTGTTCGGTTGACAGGAGACTGACCCATGGAAAAGAGCGGCAAAAAACAAAGAATAGGCAACATGCTTGTGCTTCTTCTTCTGATTTTCATCATAGTTGCTGTGCTGCTTACCGTTGAGTATTTAACGATGACCTATGGGAAGCGGAAACAAGCGTATCAGACTGCCGAGGTTCTTATAGATCAGGTTCGCAGCGTAATAACAACGAATGACAAGAACGAAAAGACGCACACGGAAACGCTCAAGGAGGAGTACGTTTCCAAGGCAAAGGCCGTCTCGTATATCATAGACAACGTCCCGGGAGTTGAGGGCGATATCTCGGAGCTCGTGCGAATAGCCGCGCTGATGTCGATAGACGAGATAAACATTTTTGACGATAAAGGAAAAATATATGCCGGCACGGTGCCGCCATATTACGGCTATACCTTTGATTCGGGCGAACAGATGGCGTTTTTTAAGCCGATGCTTGAAAACAAGGCGCTCTCAATGTGCCAGGACATCACGCCGAATACCGCCGAGGGCAAGTCGATGATGTATGCCATCTGCTGGAGCGACAACGGTGAGCGTATGATACAGATCGGCATCGAGCCACGGCGGCTGATCGAGGAGATGCGCAAAAACGAGATCTCTGACGTGGTTGCAGGAATGCCGTCCTATGACGGCGTCGATATAATCGTCGCCCACCGCTATACAGGCGAAATTCTTGGCTCCACATCGTACAAGCAGATCGGAAACAACATAAAGAGACTCGGCATAGACCTTGGAGACAGAAGCCTGTACGACATTGAGCACTTTAAGGCGACCGTGTCGACGAGACCGTCGTACTGCTCGGCTTCGGCGCTTCGCTCCTACACGATCATCGTCGTTCAGGACAAGTCGGTCGTCAATCGGGACATACCGTTCGTCATGGTGATGATCTTCCTGTACCTTATGCTTGCGGCTGCGGCAATAGTCTTCATTGTCAGGCGGATGACGAATCATATCCTGGCTGAAAGGTACAATGCGAATACAGACCCCATGACGGGGTTCTTGAACCGCCGCGCCTATGAGACGGAGTTGAAAAAACACTCGAACGGCAAGCGGGATGATGATCTTGTATACATTTCCATCGACTTGAACGGCTTGAAGGTCACCAACGACAGCTTTGGACATGAGGCCGGAGATGAACTGATCTGCGGTGCGGCGGACTGCATGAGAAGCAGCTTTGGAAGCTGCGGAAAACTCTACCGCATCGGCGGCGATGAATTTGTTGCGCTTATCAATGCGGGCGAGTCCAAGCTCGAGGCGCTCAGATTGGAGTATGACCAAAGCGTGGACGCGTGGTCCGAGGGCCGGGAATGGAAGCTTAGCACCGCTTACGGTATCGTCCGTACACAGGAATTCCCGGACAAGAGTCTCACCGAGATCGCCAGACTGGCGGACGAGAGAATGTATGCGGCGAAGGCGCAGTATTACCGGGAAACGGGAATGGACAGAAGAAAACGCTGACAGCGCAATACTCCGACAAGAGCGTTATGCAGGCAAAAGTCATTATTTGAATCTGTGTAAGAGAACAAATACGAGGAGGAAAACAAATGATGAAGAGGATACTTTCGCTGGTGATGACCATTCTGCTGTTCGCGGGAATGGCGTTTCCCGCCAGCGCCGCCGCTGAGGAGGCGATCGGCACGACGATCCGTCTGGCGCAGTTGGATGGAACGATCACGGTGAAAAACGCCTCCGGAAAGACAGTCGACGCGCGTGAGGATATGAGGATATACAACGGCTATACGGTCGAGACCGGCAAGAAGAGCACGGTGTATATCACGCTTGACGATGAAAAGGCTGTCAAGCTGGACACCAGAAGCAAGGTCACACTGAAGAAAAACGGAAAAAAGATCGAGGTATCGCTTGTGTCGGGCACGCTTCTGTTCAGCGTCGAAACGCCGCTCAAGCCCAATGAATCGCTGAATATCAGCACCTCCACGATGGTCACCGGCGTTCGCGGCTCCTTTGGCTGGGTCAGCGGGCTGGACGTCGGCATGCTGCACGGGCATGCGGAGATGACGTGCCGCAACCGGGAAACCGGCGAGACCGTCCAGACGGAGCTCAACAGCGGAGAGTGCATAAGCTATAACCGCAACTCGGATATGTATTCGTTTGCGCAGACGGTCTGGGCATCCTCGGTTCAGAACGATCAGGATCCTACATCAGAAAACAACACGGCGCTTGAGAAAAACGGCTTTTCAATAACGCCGATAACAGAGGATAACGCTAACCCTCTGGCGCTTGATGAGATGCTTCACAATGAGAAGTGGCAGCAAACTCTGCAGCAAGATACTAATACTCGGATGAACTATACTTCGCTGAGTGCAAAAGCGCCGGGAATCATTGCACAGAGCAATGAGAATAAAGAGCAGACGGAGTCTGACGCGCAGGCAAACCTTACTTCGCAGAATAATGAGATACAGGGCGAGGAGAACCAGGACAAGAAGAACGGCGTTGACAACAATGTCTCCTTTGATCAAAACGCAAACAGCAACGGAAACGGGCAGCAGGGGCAGCAGCAGAGCGATACGTCTAATGACCTGATCGACAAGAACGAACTGTACGGCAACAAAGACCCCGAGCCTACGTCGGGGGGCGGAATTACGCCCACGCCGACTCCCACACCGACTCCCACGGAGCCGGCAAGTACCGCCGATTTGGA
>JAFZQQ010000211.1 GCA_017620315.1 Oscillospiraceae bacterium
AGCTCCCGTCCTTCACAAGCAGAGTCAGCCCCCGCTTGTCCGTGCCGTCGCGCAGCAGCACTCTTGCCTGCGCCTCTGTCAGCGCGCCGGAAAGCAGCAGCGTGTTCTCCCCCCCGTCACGGCGCAGTCCGAAAATCGAATCGCCGCCCTCGGCTGAGCCGTCGGAGCGGAAAAGCGTCACGCGATCCAGCTCCGCGCCCGGCGCCTCCGCCTCGGGAAGGCTGAGAAGGCTCGCCGCAAAGGCCGTCTCCGCGACCACGCGATCCATGTCGCGGTGGAGCGAAGCACCCGTCGAGAGCACGCATACCCCGTCGGCGGCGCAGGAAGCGGGGCTCTTGCGGCTAAGCGCACCGTCGATCAGCACCGCGGACGCGCCGAGCGACGTCAGCGTCTCACGCAGCGGCTTGAGCTGCTCGACGATCCCCGGCCCCGCAAGCTGGACAAAGCCGTCGCTCCTCGCGCGGAAGATCACGACCTCTCCGAGGCTTGTATAGAGCCCCGTCGTCGCCAAAACCTCGCGCGACACGTCGCACAGCGGCAGGAGCTGCTCCGCGGTGGCGGCAAGCATGCCCTCGTACATATATATTGGCGGCTTGTCCGTACCGGTGACCAAATCGCGGCTCTCGCCGTCGCGTCCGATGCTCGTCAGCGCACAGGGCTCTCCCCTTTCGGCATACTCGCGTATAAGCCGGCAAAGCGCGGTAGTCTTTCCGGCGTTTTTGCACATGCCCAGCATGACCGTCACCGGCGCGGGACGAACCAGCTCCAGCAGATCCATATTTCCCTCCCGAAAAAGCGTCAGGACAGCGATCCAGTCCGAGTGTGAGTATACCACGCATTTGCGGCTTCGTCCAGTACTTTGAGCAGCGGCAGAAAAAGCGCCGGAGAGCGAAAAGCCGGCGCGCGAAGAATTGCGCCGAATCATCAAAATTAAATCAGGGCCAAATCAGTAAAATTATGCTTGACTTTATACCGTAGGCCATATATAATATCTCCCGTCGCTGAGACAACCTATGAAATGAATATGCAGTGGTATCGAAGTGGTCATAACGAGCACGACTGGAAATCGAATTGGTTTCATTTCCGCCGATGCCCGTCAGCCCTTGATTTTACTGGATTCTACGCTTGTTCTACGCTCCGCGCGCCGCGGATTTCTACGTTTTTTCTACGCTTTGCCTTTCACAATTTTATATGCAGCGGTATCGAAGTGGTCATAACGAGCACGACTGGAAATCGTGTGATCGCCAAAAGCGGTCCGAGGGTTCGAATCCCTCCCGCTGCGCCAGAGTGGAATTTGCCAAGAATTTGGCAAATTCCACTTATTTTTGCAACAAATTCGGCGCGATTCAAATTGCACTCTGCCGAATCGCCGAGCTCATCGAGGTGTTTCTGAGCGTTTTGGGCATCTGGCGCAAACAAATCGTAGAATTCCTATGTGCCCGCAGCCCGCTTGTCATACAGGTTTGCGGCAACCTCTCCGGTTTTTTGTTGAGCGGAGACGTCGAGGTGGGCGTAGATGTCCGCCGTCGTGCTGAAGGTCGCGTGGCCCAGCCAGATCTGGATCTGCTTCATCGACACGCCGTTCGCCAGCAGCAGCGAAGCCGCGGTATGTCTGAGGTCGTGGAAACGGATCTTCCGCAGGCCGTACTTCTCCAGCAGGTATGTGAAGTGCTCCGTCACGAAGTTCGGGCGGATCAGCACGCCCATCTGGTCGACGCAGACATAGTCGAGGTAGTCCGTGCAGTACGACGAGCGGAACAGGGCGCGGTACGTCTCCTGCTGTGCCTTCTGGCGCGTGAGCAGGTCTTCGATCACGGGCAGGAGCGGCAGGGTGCGGACGCTGGACTTGGTCTTGAGGACGTCCTCGCCGCGGATGAGGCACTTGCCGCCCTCCGTCGTCTCGATGACCTTGTGGCGCACGGAGATGGTCTTGCCCTTGAAGTCGACGGCGTCCCACTTGAGCCCCAGCACCTCGCTGCGCCGCAGGCCGTAGTAGGCGGCGAGCGTGATCGGCGTTTCCAGCGGGTCGCCTTTCGCGGCGGCGAACAGCAGACGCATCTCCTCCTCCGAATAGTGTCCCGGCTCAAAGTGGTTCTTCTTCGGCTTGTCCACGCGGTCGGCGGGGTTGCGCGCGATGATGTCCTTCTTTACGGCGTTGAGCAGCGCGCGGTGCAGCACCGCGTGGTAGTGGATGACCGTGTTCGTCTTGCAGCCGTCGTCCAGGATCTTCTGGTAGAAGTCCTGAAGGTGCGTCGGCGTCACCTCGCCGAGCGTCACGCCCAGCGCGCGGAAGTACGGGTCGATCCGCGCGTTGACCATGTTGCGGTAGCTGTGGTGCGTCGCCGTGGAGACGGTGGATTTGATCATCTTGAGCCACGCTTGCACATAGTCCGCGAACAGGGCGTCCGCCTCGCTGGGCTTGGGGGTCTCCGTGACCAGCTTGCCTTTTTCGCTCAGCGTGGGATAGAACTTTCCCTCGCCGTGAGATTCGTATTCGACGATCAGATGGTTGAGCAGGGCTTCCGCCTCGCGCTTGTTGCCGCGCTCCGGCAGTCCGAGGGGTATCCATTTGGGCTTGCGTTTGCCGTTCACCTTGAGGTTGAGAACGGCGTAGTATTTTCCGTTTTTGATTTGCAGGTTGCCGGTCAGCATTGCCTGTCACTCTCCTTTCCGTTTGCTGCGGCCGCCCGCCATTGACGGTCAAACAGTATCACATTCGTGCTCTGATATCCATATCCAAAGCGTAGAACACCGACTCGATTTTTTCTACGCTTTTGCTATGAAAGCCCTGCTTTCATAGCAAAAGGTCATGGATGCCGTTTCCCTCGCCGCTGGCGCGGCAACCGGGAAACATGGCGGCCAAACATCCATGCGCTCCGACCTTGATTCATGGTGTCGCGCCGCAGGCGCATGGATGTTTGGCAGGCGTCCCCATGCTATGCGGCGTCAACATCGTCACCGGTCAGGTATTCGATGACGCAGAGCTTGGGGATGCGGTAGCTCCGCCCGATGCGCACACAGCGCAGCTCGCCCGACGCGAGCAGGCGGTACGCGAGCTTTCGGCTGATTCCTCCGAGTATCTTGCGAAGCTGTTCCACGTCGACCACGTCGGGATACTCCGCGAACATATCGTGTTTATTTTGCATGATGATCCTCCTGAAAAGCAGAAGAAGGACGCGGGACGATGATATGACTGTCATCGCGTCCACGTCCTTCTTGTTGTTTTGATGGTTGTATTTTGGGCGCGTCAGGGCATAGTGATCCCTTATGCGTCGAAGATTCCGAAAAAAGAAAATCGGTAAAATAGTGCGAGGTGAAATCAGGGCTTTACTCATTGCTCCGGGAAAAATCCTCCCTCTGCGGAGGAAACAATACGGGACGGGTCTGGCAAGACCCGCGCGGGCATATACCAAGGGTCTCGACTGCTTCCAACCCAAGGGCAGCGCCGCCTCTCTCACGCGGAGGCCAGGCAAGGTGTCTCATTGTTATCAAAAACGGCGTCCATGCGGCGATCCTGCCAGAGACCGCTTCCGCGGCAGTTCTCGCTCACCGGCGTGATCGCCGGGTCATGGCGGCTGCGTTGGGATGCTCTTCCGTTTCGACGGTTTCCCGTACTGCTGATATGATCATATCCCCGTTGTAACCGGGGAAGCGGTACGGGACGGGTCCGGCAAGACCCGCGCGGGCATATTCCAAGGGTCTCTACTGCTCTCAACCCAAGGGCAGCGCCGCCTCTCTTACACGGAGGCCATGCGAGGTGTCTCATTATAACTCAAAACGGCGTCCATGCAGCGGTCCTGCCAGAGACCGCTTCCGCGGCAGTTCTCGCTCACCGGCGTGATCGCCGGGTCATGGCGCTGCGTTGGAGTGCTCTTCCGTTTCGACGGTTTCCCGTACTGCTGATATGAGATTGTCGAGGTACATCGGCAGCCGGCTTTTCCGATTGCCTGTCGCTATTATAATTGACTTTTGCCCGGCTGTCCATGTATAATAGGTAAAATTATTTTTGAGCTTAATGATTGTAGAAATCAGAGGGTGCAGACAATGAGAAATGCTGAAAACAAGCCGACTCCGCTGGCGTACGGCTATGCGGAAAACGGGCTCCTGCATACGGAATTGCATTGGGCGCAGATGGACGAAGTGTGCTTTGCCAAAACCATCGGCGCGGATCTGGTGGATTTTGCGTACATTGATGACGGATCGCTGTATGCGGTCATATTGGAGATCAACGGTCTCTGCCGGAGCTTGGCCGAGAAACAGGCAAGCGTGGACGACATCGCCTGCGCCGTGCTGCAAAGGTGTGAGCCGGTGCTTCGGCTCAACCTGTATTTCTCCATCTACCTGATGAGCTTTCTTGACTTCCTGTTTGACGGAACCATCGACGAGCGCGTTTTTCCCGGCGCGAGCCGTGCCGAACGGCGTCTGCGCAAAATGGCAATGGACGCGCGGAACGCGGACGTCATGGATGTGATCGACCATATTTTCGAGGCATATCAGTCCAAGCGAAAGCTCGCCGAATCGGCGCTGCGAGCAATCTATGAGGACGAAACGGGCACGGGTCTTACGCCGCTGGAGCGCTATTACCGGCGTGAGCAGGAGGACGCTTTGTTCCAAAAACAGCTCCACGCGGTCTTTACCGTGAAACTGGGGCGTCGCGCAGCGGGCGACCGCTCCGTGACGCAGCTCACGGTGCTGGATACGGTGGACGACCTGCTGCGCTATGAGCTGTTCCTTCTGGTGACACAGGGCAGGCGGTATAAATTCTGCAAAAACTGCGGCAAGCCGTTTATCCCCTCCGGGCGCTCGGATACGGTCTACTGCGACCGCGTCATGGACGGCGCGGACAAGCCGTGCAGCGAGATCGGCGCATACATCGCGGATGTGAAAAAAGTGGCGTCCGATCCCGTGCTGAGCGCCTACCGCAAGGCGTACCAGCGCCTTCACAAGCGCGTGGAGCTGGGCTATATGGA
>JAFZQQ010000212.1 GCA_017620315.1 Oscillospiraceae bacterium
ATCCTGACGGGCGGCAAGGTCGTCGCCGTGTCAAACGGCGAGGGACGGTACAGCAATGCGATCGACGTCCGCGGAGGGACTGTCACGGCGCCGATCATTCTCGGCGGCAGCGTATCCGACGGCTCAAACGCTGTCCTGGCGGACAAATGCGACCTTTCCTGGCACTATGCGCGGCTCGACGCGCGCGACTACGCGATCGGCGCCGCCGTCAGCGGCGCGACGCTCACCTGGCGCGCGAAGCTGCCCGCGGCGGGTGGGAGCGCCCGGATGATCGCGGCGTGGTACGACGCGAACGGCAAAATGCTGGGCCTTGCCGTGTCCAACAGAATCAGCGCGAGCGGCTATGTCCCGGCAAGCGGTACGCTCACGGTCGGTGAGGGCGCGGCACAGTATAAGCTGTTTGTTGTGGACGAGAGCTATGCCCCGCTCGGCGAGGCGTGGACCGCGGTGCCCGCGCCGGTCGAGCTGAAATAACACCGGATAATAGATTGCGTGCCTCGGAACGAAAGCTCCGAGGCACGCCGTTTGTTTTCAAAAGCCTTATTCAATAGGAATTTTGATCTTCACGTCGCCCGTCGGGTACGCCGCGCAGGCGTGGACGTAGCCGAATTCGCGGTCGGCGGCGCGGCGGCCGTCGCTCTCGGGACAGATGAACACGTTGCCGGAGAGCACTTTCGTACGGCAGAAGCCGCACTCGCCGCTGCGGCAGCCGGTCTCGATGCGGATGCCCGCGCGCTCGAGCGCGACGACAAGGCTCTCGGTCGCTTTCGCGGGGATGACGTCCTCGCGGACGCCGCGCACGACGGTCAGGTTGAAGGTCTTGTCCTTCAGCTCCTGCGGATAGCCCTCAAAGACGGTGATGTCCTTTGCCTGACCGAAGACCTCGAAGCGCACGCGGCGCTGCGGGATGTCAAGCTTTTTTAGCTCCTCGCGCAGGAATTTGTACATCACCTGCGGGCCGCAGATGAAATAGGTCGTGTCCGGCGCGGAATACTTCTTGATGAGCTCCGCGGTCAGAAAACCGCGCTCGCCCGTCCAGTCCGGCTCGTCGCCCGAGAGGACGTGGACGACGTGCAGCTTGTCGCTCTTGAGCTCGTCGAGCTCGTCGCGGAGCGCGATATCGTCGCTTGAGACCGAGCCGAAAAGGATCGTGAGATCCATGTCCAGCGTGCCATGGGCGACCTCGCGCGCCATGGAGGCGAACGGCGTGATGCCGACGCCGCCCGCGAGCGCGACAACGTGCTTCGCGTCGCGCAGCGGCTCATAGTAGAACTGCCCGCAGCCGATCATGCCGCGGAATTTGTCCCCGACCTTGACGGAGCCGTTGATGTAGTCGCAGATAAAGCCGTCGCCCTTGCTGCGGCGGACGCTGATCTCCACGAAGGCGTGCTTGTCGAGCCTTGCCTGATACGGCGCGGAGCTGATGGAGTAGGGGCGGGAGATCAGGCTTTCGCCGATGGGGAAGTCGACGACCATGAACTGCCCGGCATAGAAGGGCGGAAGCTTTTTGCCGTCCTGCCGCTCAAAGCGCACGGTCGTTGTGGTCTTGCTTGCCGGGCGCACATCGGTCACGACGAGGTCGAGCTTGCCGGGGTGCCACTCCCGGGCGACGGCGCCGATGGGGTCCTCGCGCACGGGAAGCGGGGAAGCGTTCTCAAACGCGGCAAGGCGAGCCTTCGCAACGCGCGAGGCGCCGCCGACGTCCTTCAAAAACCCTTTGACCTTCATTTATTTCGCCTCCCTTGCCATCGTGTCGAGCACGTTCTTTGCCGCCTTGCGTCCGTTGGTCACGGCGGGGCCCATGCCGTCGCCGCTGATCTGGTGCGCTCCGGAGAATTCGAGATGGTCGATGAAATGCTCCGCCTCGGCGGTTTGCAGGCGCGCGACGATGTGATCCTCCATTGTGTGAGCATAGCCGTAAATGCAGCCGTTCCACATGCCGGTGTAGTGCGCGATGGTTATCGGCGTTTCGATGACGCACTCGAGCACATGGTCGAGCAGGTTCACCCCCAGATACTCGCTCATGTAATCGATGAGCTGGCGCGCGACCTTGTGCTTGACCCGGTCGTAGTCGTCTGCCGACACGGTTTTCCAGCCGTCCACGCGCGGCAGCGTCGTGATGGAGTAGGAGCAGGTTCCCGGCGGCGTCGCGTCGGGATTGGCGAGATTGTGGCAGATGCTTGTGATATAGCGGTAGGGGCCGAGCCCCTTCAGCTCGTCATAGCAGGCGTTCGTGTCCATCGTATCGCCGCGGAAGATGCTGTAGTCCTTGATGCCGAGCTCCTCGGCACTCTTGTCGAGGATCAGGATGACCGAGAACGCCGTCAGGCTGAGGCGGCGGCCGTTGACCATCTTGATCGCCTTTGCCGGAACCTCGCTCTCCGGCTCTATCATGTGGGTATAGACGCTGTTGGGATAGGCGGAGGAGATCACATAGTCCGCGTGTATCTCGTCGCCGCGCGCGGTGCGCACACCGTATGCCCTGCCGTTTTTGACGAGGATCTTGTCGACGTGCTGGCGGTACTCGATCTGCACGCCCATCGCCTCGGCGCGCTCGGCCATTTTGAGCGACATCTCATGCGAAAAGCGGTGGGGGATATACGAGCCGTAGCCCACATAGTCCGCCATCAGCACGGAGTAGATCGTGAACGGCAGCTCGCGGAAGCCCGTGCCGACGTAGATCCAGTACGGCGCGAGCAGGTCGAGAGCCTTTTGGGGCAGCTCAAAGGTGTCCAGCACCTCCTGCGTGGAATAGCCGGCGGTCTTGACGAACGCCTCGTGCTTCATGAGCATCTGGGGCTTTGACATCGGGTGTATGCTCAGCTCGTTCACGCTGTCGAACACGGTGTTGCAGAGGTTCAGCAGCCGCAGCACCTTTTCATAGGTGCCGGGGACGGCGGTGTCGACCTCGCGGGCAAAGGTCTCAAGCCCCGGATGAAGCGTCACCTCAAGCCCGGGCAGGCTCGCGTGGTAGCACTCGGGGACCTTGAGCCAGTCGATATCGACACCCATGTCGTCAAAGAACTTGCCTACCTTGAGCCGGTGGCCCTTTGAGCCGATGGACATCATCTCGTGCAGCGCCGCCTCTATCTCTATCCCGCCGCGCACAAAGCTTGTCGCGATGCCGCCGGGCAGGTTGTGGCGCTCAAGCACGAGGACGTCCTTGCCCTTGTCGGCGAGCATCAGCGCTGCGGAAAGCCCCGCCAGCGCCCCGCCGATGACGATGACGTCATAGTGGTTTTTGTAGAAATCCATAGCAATTCCTTTCAGAAACCTGCTCAAAGACAGCGGCAGAGCCGCTGTCCTTGAAGATCAGAAGAATCTCTCTACCAGCTCTCGGGAATACTCCGCGGTCTCATCCATGTCGCCGAAGCTCATTACCTC
>JAFZQQ010000213.1 GCA_017620315.1 Oscillospiraceae bacterium
GAAAGAATCCGTTTTTTCATTGCCCTCGCACCCATCTATAAGCATCCTCCTGTAAATACTTGTATAAGCCGGAAATGCTGCAAACAAAAAAACGCGGCGTCTCCCACGTGGAGAAACCATGTGGGAGACGCCGTACCGTCACAGGTTGCGCTCAATAGCCTTTGTGAAATTTTCCGGGGGCTGGACTCCAATCAGCTTGTCGACGCACGTACCGTTCTTGAACAGGAGCACCGCGGGAATCGAGCTGATCTGATACTTCTGGGCAAGCTCGGGCTCGTCGTCGACATTGATCTTGCCGACCGTTGCTCTTCCGTCAAAATCCTTCGCAAGCTGCTCGATCACCGGGCCGAGCATTTTGCACGGTCCGCACCAGTCAGCCCAAAAGTCCACCACAAGAAGTCCCGGCTTGCCGAGGTTTGCCTTAAAGCTGTTTTCGTCAAAGTGCATCAAAGCCATCTTATTACTCTCCTTTTCCGTTCATTGCTGCTTCTTTGCGTCCAAATATTCACACGCGGACAAGCCCGCGATATGACCCTCTCCGACCGCCTTCGCGACCTGCAGCGGCTCTCCCGTACAGTCCCCGCAGGCAAAGACGCCCTCCATGCTTGTTCGCATGGCGCGGTCGACCTTGATGTAGCCTTCCCCTGTTTCGAGCGACGGCAGCAGATCCGTCGGCGCGACGGAGCTGCGCAGAACGAAAACGCCCGCACAGGCGGTCTCCTTCCCGTCAAGCATAACGGCGCTCACCTGGTTCTCGCCAAGTATCTCCACCTTTGCCGCGGGGATAAACGGAATATTCTCCTCCAGCTCCTCCGGTCGCTTTGGCGCGGTGTAGGTCACACCGCAACCGATGCTTTTGAGATATCTTGCCTCCTCCGGCGCGACCGGAGAACGCCCGACAACGACGACGTCCCTGCCCCGATACAGCATTCCGTCGCAGGTGGCGCAATAGCTCACTCCGCGCCCCAAAAGCTCGCTCTCGCCGGGCAGCTTCGCCTGTCTCACAACGCCGGAAGCCATGATCAGTGCGCCGCCCTGATATACCTCAGAGCCTACCGTCACGGAAAAACCGTTCCATGCCATCAGCGAGACCGCGCGTCCCTCCGCGAATTCAACGCCCGCGCTCTCCGCGTGCCGGCGAAATTCGCATAGCAGCTCATAGCCCGTGCGCCCGGGCAGTCCAAGATAGTTGTCTATCCTCTCCGCCTTTGCAAGCGGGCTGTCCTGCCAGCGGTTGCCGATGACAAGCACGCTTTTTCCCCGTCCTCGCGCGGCGACCGCCGCGGCAAGCCCGGCAGGCCCGCCTCCGAGCACCAATAGATCATAGCCCATCCGCTCGTCCCCCATATCCTTTGTTTCTCATTTTATTATACCCAAATCATTTCTGCTTGACAAGTAGCTCGCGCAAGCGTTTACAGCTTGTTCAACTATTTTTCGCGTTTTCCAGAAACCTCCGGATCAACTCCCAGCCGCCGGTCTTCTCTCTCAGACGTTCCGGATGCCACTGCACTCCGAAGACCGGCGCGGAAACGTGGCGTATCGCCTCCACCGTGCCGTCCTCCGCCCAAGCCACGGCGCGCAAGCCCTCGCCGAGCCGCTCGATCGCCTGATGGTGCGCGCTGTTGACTGTAAAACGCCCGCCGAAGAGCGATATCAGTTCAACGTCGTCGGTTCGGACACCGTGCGTCGAATCGCTGTCGTCAGGCAGCTTGCCGTGGCCGTCCATATTCTGTATCAGCGTACCGCCCAGCGCGACGTTGATAAGCTGCTCTCCGCGGCAAATGCCGAGGATCGGTCTGCCGCGCTCCATAAAGCGTCTGAACGCCGAAAGCTCGAATTCGTCGCGGGCCTCGTCCATCTTGATCGCTCCGGAAACCTCGCGCGCGTAAAAGCGCGGGTGTATGTCCTCGCCGCCGGGCAGCAGAAGCGCGCCGCAGCTCTCAATATCCTCCCGTTCGACCTCTGCGCCAAGCATTGTCAGCGCCTCGATATAGTTCTTGAACGGCAGGGAGGTCCATCCCAAAAACACTTTTATCACACCAGTCGCCCCCTGACCATAATATGCATACGCACACACAGGCTATACAATGAAAAATACTTGCGCGGAACGCCTGTCTGTTGTATGATTCATTTGTACAGCACAATGATAGTTGAAGTATTATAATGAAATGATTGAAAACAACACAACCGTATTCGAGATATTCACCGGCGACGACGAAATGTACGGCCGGCTTTCGCGCGCGCTCGCTCTCTGGAGCGAGGCGATGTGCCTGCGCCTTAAAATACTGCGCGGCAAAGTGTCTGCTCCGGCATGCGGGACGTCCGATCTCGTCATAATCGACATGAGCAGCGACGACCGGTTCCTTCCGGCGCAGCCTTGCGACGGCTGTGCCGTGCTTGCTGTCGCCCGCGGGGACGAGCAGTGCATGCGCGCTTATCGCCGGCACCCCCTGTCGCGGCTCGGGCCCGACTTTGACTGGGACTCTCTGTGCGCTGCGCTCGGCCGGTGTTTTGAGGCGTGGTACAAGGGGCTGGCGTCCCTCTCCGTTCCAAAGCTCGCTTCGTTCCCGCTCTGCCAGCTTCAATATGCCGAAGCCTCCGGAAGACGCTCCATCATTCACGGCACATTTGACACGCTCATCGTGTCCGTCCCCTTCGGCGCTCTGGCTGAGCGGCTGCCCTCGCCGCCGTTTATACGCTGCCAGAGAAGCTACATAGTCAATCTCAGCGCCGCCGTAAGCTTGCACTCCGGGCAGCTGGAGCTTCGCAGTGGGACGTTTATTCCTGTCTCTCGCGCGGGTACGGACACGGTCAGGCGGCAGCTCCTTCAATGGCAGCAATGCAGAAAGGCCCCGCTATGAAGTGCAGAATAGCCGTATGCGGCTCCGATGAAGCAAGCCGCGCGATCTTTTCCGACAGATTGAAGGATTATGACGGAAGCTGCCAGCTCTTCTCGTCGCCGGAGGAGCTGACCGGCGCGCTGTGCTACTGTGTTCCCGACGTGCTCTTCATCCGCTCGGAGCTCGGCGGGAGCCGTATAGCTCCCTGTGTCGCCGCGCTGCGTGAGATTGCTCCCGACTGCGCTCTGCTGCTGGTCTCGAACAGCAGCAGGGGCGCTGAGCTCGCTTTTGCCCTGGAAGCGGACGATTTTCTTCCCGTACCGATCTCGCAGGAGGCTCTCGACGCCGCGCTTGCCCGCGCATTTATGAAGAGGCCGTGGGTTTTCCGTACTCTGCCCCACGGCGTCAAAAAAACCGAGATACGTCTCAAGGACATA
>JAFZQQ010000017.1 GCA_017620315.1 Oscillospiraceae bacterium
CATTATTGTTTCCGTACGCGCAGTTTCCCGTACTCGGAGGAACGCCGCGCCGCAGCGTCAACGGATCACAATAACGTCGTTGTTGAAAAGGATCTGGCTGAACTGCCCCGGGATGCCGTTTACCATCAGCTCCACCGGCTTGTCGATATGGTCGAAGTCGATGCCGGAGAATTCCAGCATGTCCATAAGGTAATAAGGCTCATTGTTCGGCTTTGCGGGCAGCAGCACCGGCATATCATTCAATGTGATGCTCAGCGCCGCGGCCGAGGCTCCGTCGTTTTGAGCCGGCGCGGGGGTCTCCTTCCGCTCCGCGGCGGCAGGTCTTTCCGTCTGCGCGGGAGCGGGCGCCTTGAATTCTTCCGTCTCATTCTCGTCGGCTTCGGCTCGGCGCGCGCCGGAGTAGCTGCCGAGACCGTCGATCCACACATCGTCGCCGGCGTGGATAGGCTGGTCAAGCGGAGCCGAGGCACCGTTTATCGTCGCGACGCCGCTGTAATCCTTCCCCACGAAATCGGCGATGGTCTTGGCGGCGTCGGCGCCCTGACGGGCGGGGATAAACTGGATCGCGTCGCCGGCATGGACGACGTCGGTCAGCTCCGCCGGCTCGCCGTTGAGCAGTATCACCGCCGGCGTCGCAAGCGCCCCGCGGAAAAACTGCCTTTCGCCGTTGAGCATGAACGACAGGTTCGCCCCCGTCCTTCCGATCAGGTCGGCGTAACGGTAGCCGTTCATCATCAGGATATCCCGCATAATAAGCACGCCGCTTCTGAAAAGCTTCGCCGGCTGCCCGTTGAGCAGGATGACATAGCTGTCGTTGATCAGGCCGAGGCCCGCCGAGATCGCAATGCCAAGCGGCGTCGCGTACTCGGGATCGTTGAGGTCATAATCATCGGCGAAAGCGTTTTTTTCAAAGTGGTTGCCGGCTATGGCCACGCGTGCCGGTTCGATCTTCAATTCCTCCGCCACACGCTCGCGCAGTCCGCAGAGCTTACTGCCTCCGCCGGCGAGGAACACTGCCGAGGGAACCTTGTCGTTTATTTCAAGGATACGCTTTGCAAGCTCCTGAGCCAGCGCGGTCACCGCCGGCGCAACCATCTCGCGCAGCTCCTCGGAGGTAGTCTCGTGCTGTATGCCGAGGATATCCGTGTATGCGATCTTGCCCTTTTCGCCCATCTGCATCTTGAGCTTTTCAGCCTGGCTGAACTCGACCAGCAGCGCGCGCATCATGAGCTCGGTTATCTCGTCGCCCGCGATGGTCGCCATCGTATAGCCCACCACGCTGCCGTCGCGGCAGATGGCGATATCCGAAGTGCCCGCGCCGATATCGACCAGCACCAGGTTGAGCAGGCGGATATCGTTCGGTATCGCGGCGTTGAGCGACGCGATCGGCTCCAGCGTAAGGCTGGCGACCTCAAGCCCGACCTTCCCGACGACCGCATAAAGGCTTTCAACGACCTCGCGCGGGAGGAAGGTCACCACGACCTCCGCCTCGAGCACTCTGCCGCTGTGGTCGCGAATGCTGGACATGGGATAGCCGTCCAGCTTATATGTGGATACGGTATAGCCGACCATGTAATATTGCTCGCTCTGCATTCCGGACTGCTCGCGCAGCGTGTGCTCCGCCTCGGAGACCGCTCCCGCTTCGAGCTGGTTCACAACGTCCTCGGTGATCATCTGCAGGCTTCCGAGCTCAAGCGTGAAGCTTGCGGACTCGGACTTGAGCGCGCGCCCGGCCGCGGCGACGCATACGCGCGTGAGATGGATCTTGGTGCGTTTTTCAAGCCTTGCGATGACCTCGCGGGCAACCTCGGCGACCTGCTCGATATTCTCGATCTGACCGTCCAGCATAGCGCGCTGTCCATGATCCTGCTTTTCTATGGCAAGCACATGGAGCCGTCTGCCCTCCACAACGCCGACTACGCCGATGATACTGCGGGTGCCGATATCCAACGCGAAGATAATGTTGTTTTCCTGTTCTTTTCTTATTTCCGCCATAACCGCCACCTGTCCTTATTTTCAGTATAAGAATCTCTGTCAGTGTCTGCGCAAATCGCTGGCGATCTTTCCCTCGTTAAGCGTTACGACACGCTTTAAGAGCATGTCCCCATAGCTTCCGCCTGTCGCGAGAATGACCGTTGTGCCGCGGTCGTTGAGCGCGGTCAGAAGATGGAGCATATCCCACACCGTATCATCGTCCGCCCGCTCGAGGAGCCCGTCCAGCAAAAGGATGCTCGGACTGCGCCATATCGCGCGCGCCAGCAGCGCGCGGCACTGTTCGGAGGCCGAAAGCTCCGACGCATAGTCGGCCGCTCTGCCGGCAAGTCCCACCAGCGACAACGCCTTGTCTATTTTGGGTCGATCCAACAGCTTATTTTTAAGATACTCCAATCGGTTGACAGATGCAAGGTTTTTAAACACAGTTTCTGAACTTCTCAGCTCATCCGATTCCAATACTATACCCATGCATCTGCGGAGCTCGGCGCCGTCGCGCCTGCTGAGCCTTCCCATGTCCGCGGCTCCGAGCCAAAGCTTTCCCCTGTCGGGGTCGAGCTCTCCGGCGATTATTTCCATCAGCGTCGTTTTTCCGCTGCCCGGACTTCCGGCGATGAACACAAATTCGCCCTGGCGGATCGTGAGATTGACGTTGAGCGTTGCCGATACGCCGCGGCGGTTATCGGTATAGATTTTTGCCACGTTTTCCAAGCGTATAGCGGGCATGGCGCTCCTCCACTTTACAAAGTCTCTGTCCTTCTGTATAATAGTTTTCGGTCAAATGTCTCTTTCGGCGGGCGCTGTCCCTCCGTTCGGGACTGGAATATCCGGCTGCGAAGGGAGGAACGGCAGGCATGAAGCGGCACCCCATCAGAGATGCGCTCGCGGTGGTCGCGCTCGCGCTTTTTTGCGTTTGCGGCGTGGAGCTTGCCGTCGCCCGCTATAAGGACCCCGCCCTCTATGATGATCTGACCGCGCCTGCGCGCGAGGCGTTTGAGAGCGCGCGCGTGCAGTTCTCCGAAAACATCGCGAAGCTTCGCGCCGAGGCCGAGCAGCGCCGGGCCGAGCGCGAGCTTCGCCGCCAGCAGGAGCTTGAGCGCCAGCGCGAGCTTGAGAGGCAGCGCGAATTGCAGCGCCAGCGCGAGCTTGCCGCGACCGAGCTCGCGATACAGATGGCAAGCCGCCCGATCATAGAGGAAAAGCTTGTCCCCGCCGATCCCGCGATCACCGAGCTGAGGAACGAGGACGGCGTCGAGCTGCTCACAGGCGGGAACGTCGATATCGTCTATTACAACCAGGGCGACGAGCAGTGGTCCGAAAAGCTGTTCGGCAGCGACCCCATCGGCAGCTACGGCTGCGGCCCGACTGCGCTTGCTATGGCGGCCGCCTCGATGACCGACAACAAGGACGCGGATCCCGAGAGCGTATCCCTTTGGGCGTACCGCGCGGGC
>JAFZQQ010000214.1 GCA_017620315.1 Oscillospiraceae bacterium
CCCTGCAGTGCGACAGCGCGGTGCGCAACATCGTGCGCATCTACCCCTACGACGTGGCTCCCGGCGTGGACACCACCGGCGACGGCGTGGCGGACGAGGGCAGCCTGCGCGGCTCGAGCGAGACCGTGGCGCAGCGCATCCGCGACGAGATCCAGCAGAAGGTCGAAAAGGCCGGCATCGAGATCGTCGAGGCGCGCATCACCTATCTCGCCTACGCGCCGGAGATTGCTGCGGTCATGCTCCAGCGCCAGCAGGCAAGTGCCATCATCGACGCGCGCAAAATGATCGTCGACGGCGCGGTCGGCATGGTGGAAATGGCTCTCGACAGGCTCAAGGAAAATAACGTCGTCGATCTCGACGAGGAGCGCAAGGCCGCGATGGTCTCCAACCTTCTGGTCGTGCTCTGCGGCAACCAGAACGCGCAGCCGGTGGTAAACTCCGGCAGCCTCTATTGACGCCATGGCAGACACAAAAAAACAGATCCCCCTCCGCCTTTCCGCAAAGCTGTACGACGCCATCTCCGCATGGGCGGAGGATGATTTCCGCAGCGTAAACGGGCAGATTGAATATCTGCTCTCCGAATGTGTGCGCCAGCGGAAGAAAAACGGAAAATACGTCGGCGAGGAGATCGACAAACCGCCCGACATTGACATCAAGTGAGGAGGCGCTTATGGCAAAGCGTATCGCGCGCATCGCGCTGGAGGTCCTGTCCCTGCTGGTGCTGCTTGGCACGATCATCTTCCTTATTATAAATTGGAAAAACATCCCCGCGCAGGTGCCAAACCGCTGGAACGGCAAAGGCGAGATCACCGAGTGGCAGGAAAAGATGATTCTGCTCTTCTTTCCCGCGATCATGGCTATCATCTATGTTACGATGTTTTTTGTCAAAACCGTGCAGTTCCGTTCTCCGGGCAAGACTGTGCGCGTCTATGCGCCCGAGCTGATGTTCCCCATCCTGAAGCTGCCGCTGCTGTCAGGCCTTGCTTATATCACGGTGTGCAGCGCGCTTATTCACCCGCTGGGGGTGTGGTTCTTCCCCGCATTTTTTGCTCTGGTCTTTATCCCTCTGATTGTCTTCAGCGTCATTGTTCTGCCAAAAATCTCAAATCAAGCATAGAATAACGCAAAAACGGCTGCAAGAGCAGCCGTTTTTGCGTTATTCAGTCTTATGAAATTGCTCCCACACAGCTTTTGCCGTATTTTTCGGCACGACTGCGGCAAGCGCCTCAATATCTGCCTCTTTGATCGCCTTCACGCTCTTGAATGCCTTCAGCAGCGCCGCCCGGCGCGTTTTTCCGACTCCGGTTATCTCGTCGAGCTCAGAGCGCGCGGTGCTTTTGCTGTGGCTCTCGTGGTGGAAGGTAATGGCAAAGCGGTGCGTTTCCTCCTGTATCTGCCCGATGAGCGCGAACACCGTGGGATTGGCGCCGAGATCGATCTCCTTCCCCTCTGCCGTGACGAGTGCGCGGGTGCGGTGGCGGTCGTCCTTGACCATGCCGAAGATGGGCAGCGACACGCCCATTGCGGCGCACACCCGCTCCGCGACCTGCGCGTGCGTTACGCCGCCGTCGATGAGCATGACGTCCGGCAGCGGAGCGAACTTCTCATCCCCGTCGAGATAGCGCCGCAGCCGCCTGGTCAGCACCTCCTCCATGGAGGCGTAATCGTCCGGATGCTCGGAAACCGTTTTCATGTGGAAGCGCCGATACGCGCTTTTTTTCGGCTTTGCTCCATCGTAGACGACCATTGAGGCGACGATGTCGCTCGCTCCCGTGTTTGAAATATCGTAGCTTTCCATGCGCCCCGGCGGCGCGCTTAGGCGCAGCATTTCTCCAAGCTGCGTCAGCGTGCGGTTTTCCCGCTCCTGCGCCGTGGTCACGCGTTCGACGTCCTCGCGGGCGTTTCGCTCGGCCATCCGCAGCAGCTCCGCCTTGTCTCCGCGCTGAGGAACACGGACGCCGACCCTGTGCCCGGCACGCTCCGTCAGCACGGCGGCAAGCTCCTCCGCGTCGGAGGACTCGCACGGCAGCAATATCTCGCGCGGAAGCACCGCGCGGGGAAGATAGTATTGGTTCAGCAGCGCCGAGAGCATATCCGTCTCCGTCTCATCGGTCGGCGCGGTGAAAACGTCGCTCTCGCGTCCAGTCACGCTCCCGTCCTCGACGTGTATGACCGCCCAGCCGCATTTGGCCGCGCCGCGGTACAGCCCCCAGATATCCGTGTCGGCGCATATTCCCGCGATCACCTTCTGTCTCTTGCCCAGAAGCTCGATGGCGTTTATGCGGTCGCGCAGCGCCGCCGCCTGCTCAAAGTGAAGCGCCTCAGCCTCGCGCTGCATGTCCTCGCGCATGGCACGGGTCAACTGTCTATAGTGTCCCGACAGTAATTGAACGGCCTGTTCAATACGGTTCGTATACTCTTTTTCGTCGGGCTCACCTTTGCAGAAGCCGTCGCAGCGCCCCATGTGGTAGTTCAGGCACGGGCGCTCCTTCCCGATGTCGCGCGGGAACCTCCGCGAGCAGGTCGGCAGCTTGAAGGCGGCGCAAACGGCGTCGATGGCGGCCCGGGTCTCGCTTCTTCCGCCGAAAGGCCCAAAGTAGCGCGCGTCGTCGGCGCCGCGTTTGTTCACCATCGTGAATCCGGCGTACGGCCCGGCGCTCAAGCGGACAAAGGGATAGCCCTTGTCGTCCTTGAGCAGGATATTATAGTGCGGCATATGCTGCTTGATGAGCGAGTTCTCGAGTATCAGCGCCTCAAACTCGCTGGAGACGAAGATGGTGTCGAAGCTGTCCACCTGCGAGACCATGCGCCGCGTCTTCTCGTTGTGAGAGGCGTTGTTCTCCTGAAAATACTGGCTGACGCGGTTTTTCAGCTTTTTAGCCTTGCCGACGTATATCACCTTTCCGCTCGCGTCCATCATCAGATAGACGCCCGGCGCGAGCGGAAGCTCGTTCGCCTTTTCGCGCAGCTCCTGTTTTGTCATACCCTCGCCTCCCCTCCGTCCGCGGGTGCGGACGGTATGAGAAAAAGACGGTCTCGCAAAAAAACGAAACCGCCTCTTTTCCTTTTTGTTAATTATTCGCCGAAGTTCTCGGAAACGAGCTTGCACAGAGCGTCGACGGCGTCCTTTTCATCCGAGCCGTCGGCAAGCAGTGTGATCTCGGTGCCCTTGCCAATACCAAGCGAAAGAACACCCAGCAGGCTCTTCGCATTCACACGGCGCTCATCCTTCTCGACCCAGATGCCGCTTTTAAACTCGTTCGCCTTCTGGATAAAGAACGTAGCGGGGCGCGCATGCAAGCCGACCTCGTTATTGATCACCACATTTTGAGTATACATTTATATAGCTCCCCTCTCTCCTCAACAATCCAATAACCGGACCGCTATATATTATAACATAACAAAACGCTTCGTCAATGATTTTTCTATATATTTCCGAGGTCTCGGCAGCTCTTTTTTTGTGTATTTCATCTCATTTCGGCAGACGTCGCGCGAAAGAGGTCATTTAAGCTCGACAACCGTCACGCCGGATTCGCCCTCTCCAAAGACTCCGAGACGGAAACTTTTGACATGCTTGTTGCGCTTCAGAAGTGCGTGCACAGCCTTGCGCAGCACGCCCGTACCCTTGCCGTGTATGATGGTCACACTCTCAAGATGCGCCATAACCGCTGAGTCGATGTAGTTTTCAACGACGCTTTCCGCCTCAAGGGACTCCATTCCCCTGATGTCCAGCTCGCGCGGCGCTGCGGCGCGCGGAGGCACCCTCCCCGCGACGGTCGGCGTCTTCTTGGTCTCGATCGCGGCACGCTCGTCCTCCTCTATCAGCCGAACCTCGTCCGCCTTGACCTTCATTCGCAGCGCTCCCGCCCTGCACTCCAGAGTGTTTCCCTTGACGACAAGCACCTCGGCGCGGCGTCCGGTGCCCGGTATCTCCACAAGGTCGCCCTCGGCTATGGGACGGCTGGGCTTCGGTATGGGCTCTTTTATGTTGTCCCGCTCGCCCACCGCCTCGCGTGCGTCGTTCAGCTTGTGCATGATCTCGGCGCGCTGCTCGTTCACATTTTGCGCCTCGAGCTTTCTCTGCTCCTTGCGCAGCGTGTCCAGCTCGCGGAAGGTTTCGTCCGCGGCCGCCTTGGCGTCGGCGAGTATCCGCTTCGCCTCCGCCTCGCCGCGGGAACGGGCGTTGTCCTTCGCCCTCTCCATCTGCTCGCGGAACTCGCGCGCCTTGCGCGCGTCCTCCTCGCGGCGCTGCAGCAGCCTGTCGGCCTCCTCCTTCTCCTTTTCAAGCGCCTGGCGCTTTTGCTCAAGCTGGGTCAATATGTCCTCAAAGCGCACGCTCTCGCCGCTCATCTGCTCCTTCGCCCTCTCGATCACGCGCTCGGACAGTCCGAGCCGCTGAGAAATGGCAAAGGCGTTGGATTTCCCGGGGATACCGATCAGCAGGCGATAGGTCGGGCGCAGGGTCTCAACGTCGAACTCACAGCTTGCGTTCTCCACGCCCGCGGTCGTCATGGCAAAGGTCTTCAGCTCGGCATAGTGCGTCGTAGCCGCGACCCTCGCGCCGCGCGAGCGCGCCTCCTGTATGATGGCGATCGCGAGCGCCGCGCCCTCGACAGGGACGGTGCCCGCTCCCAGCTCGTCAAAGAGTATCAGGCTGTCGCGGTCCGCCTCGTCGAGTATCTGTACGATGTTTTTCATGTGCGCGGAAAAGGTCGAAAGGCTCTGCTCTATGCTCTGCTCGTCTCCGACGTCGGCAAGCACGCCGTCGAACACGCTCACCGCGCTCTGATCGGCGCAGGGTATGTGAAGTCCGCACTGCGTCATCAGGCACAAAAGCCCTATCGTCTTTAGCGTGACCGTCTTTCCGCCGGTGTTCGGCCCGGTGATGACCAGAGTGTCGAAGCTTTTTCCAAGCTCCACATCTATGGGCACAGCCTTCGAGCTGTCCAGCAGCGGGTGACGCGCCTTGCGCAGATACACACTGCCGTCGTCGCGCACCTCGGGGCGCATCGCGTCCATGTGCCAGCTCAACTCGCCGCGCGCAAAGATAAGATCCAGATGCGACAGAGCGTCATAGTCCCAGAGTATGTCCTCCTCAAAGCCCGCGGTCTCCGCCGAAAGCGCCATGAGGATCCGCTCGATCTCCTTCTCCTC
>JAFZQQ010000215.1 GCA_017620315.1 Oscillospiraceae bacterium
GAGACCGACAGCAGGTTCTTCCCCAAAAGCTCATAGCGCGCGGTACGGTCGCCGTCAAGGCTGAACAGCTCGGTCTTCCCGTCCTCGCCGGCCTTGGCCTTGTTATAGGTAAACAGTCTGCGCAGGCTATCCGTGCTGTCAAGGTTTTTTGCGGCAAAGCCAACAATGCCCAGCACCGCCGCCAGCACCAGCAAAAACGGCAGCGCCCGGCGCCAGCTGAAGCTTTTTTTCTTCGGCGCCGCCCGTTTCGCGCGCTTTATCTCCTCGCGTATTTCCTTGTCGCGTTCGTTCTCAGTCATTCAGCCGTTCATCCTCATACCATAGTCCGGTCAGATATAGCCCTCCGGGCGGCACGGTCGGCCCGGCAAGCGTTCTGTCGCCCGAGTCGAGTATGCGCGGGATATCCTCCGCGGTAAGCTTGCCCTCGGCGGCGTATAGCACCGTGCCGGTGATCGCCCTGACCATATTGTAAAGAAAGCCGTTCGCGCAGACGCGGAGCTCCAGCAGGTCGCCGTTTCGGTTTACATAACAATAATGTATCGTCCGGACGGTGGTTTTTGTTTCCGTGCCGACGCTGCGCACGGCGCGAAAGTCGTGCGTGCCTTCAAATGCGCGTGCGGCGCTGTCCATCACCTTTTCGTCGAGGAGCTTCGGATAAAAGTAGGCTCTGTTTACATAAAACGGATTCTTGATTCGCGAATTGTATATCCTGTAGGTGTATTCCTTTTTGATGCACGAGCCTATGGCGTTAAAGTCCTCCGCTACCTCGAGCGCCTCGGTGACGACTATGTCCTCGGGCGTGTGGGTGTTTACGGCGAAGGGCAGCCGGTCGAGAGGTATTCGGGAATCGGTATAAAAATTCGCGATATATCGCTCGGCGTGCACGCCCGCGTCGGTACGTCCGCAGCCTGTGAGCTTTCTTGCGCCGCCGCAGACCATCGTAAGCGCCTTTTGCAGCGTCTCCGCCACGCTGACGGCGTTTTTCTGCACCTGCCAGCCGTGATAGGCGGTGCCGTTATACATCAATTTTAAGGCGATATTTCTCATTAAAACGTCTTTCTCTGCATCATTGCTTCGTTTCGCCGCTTCAGCAGGTCGTTTTTTGTCTCCTCATGTTGCTTGCAGAATAATTCCGGCATTTCATCAAGGTTAAAGTATTTAAGCTCAACTGTTTCAAAATTATCACATTTCAGTTGCCCGCCTATCGCTTCCATCTCATAAACAATGCCTATGCTTTGCGCTTTGTCCCCATTGGGATATTCCATATCGCAGTCTGTATAAATACCGATCAAGTCCACTACTTTTACATCAAGCCCGGTTTCTTCCTTAAATTCTCTTACTGCCGCCATCTCGGGCGTTTCTCCAATTTCAATTGCGCCGCCCGGGAACCCCCATTGGCTGCTGTCTCCGCGTCGTTGGAGTAAAACTCTTCCTTCCTTATCAAACGCACATCCGCCCGAAAAGACCAAGATAATTCTTTCATGCCCGACTTTGCTTCTGATCCATTGTATATAGTCTTTTTGCTCCATGCTGATCTTGTTCTCCTCCGCAAAGAAAGCTTTGTCTGTCAGTCCAGCACGATGATAGCGGCGGCCAGCGCAAGATAGAAGGCGAGCACAAGGTAGTCCCGCGCCGCAAAGCGCAGCACATGCAGCTTTGTGCGACCGTCGCCGCCGTGATAGCAGCGGCACTCCATCGCCGTCGCCAGCTCGTCCGCCCGCCGGAAGGCACTGACGAACAGCGGCACCAGCAGCGGTATGAGCGCCTTCGCGCGGCGGATCAGCCCTCCGGATTCAAAGTCCGCGCCTCTCGCCTTCTGCGCCGACATGATCTTGTCGGTCTCCTCGATGAGCGTCGGGATAAAGCGAAGCGCGATGGACATCATCATCGCCAGCTCATGCACCGGCACACGTATCTTTTTCAAGGGATTCAAAAGGCTCTCAAGCCCGTCGGTGAGCTGTATCGGGCTGGTGGTATAGGTCAAGAGGAAGGTTCCCGTGATAAGGAGCGTGATGCGCGCGACCATTGCGACAGCAGTCCGTATGCCCTCGCGCGTGAGCTTCAACACCCACCAGGTCCACACCACCTCGCCCGGCGTGTAGAAAAGGTTCAGCACAGCGGTAAAGATGATGATAAACATGACCGGCTTCAGCCCGCGGAACAGCGGCTTCACACCGACCTTCGACACCCATGCCGAAACGACAAGCGTCAGGATCGCCGCGCCATAGCCCCAGACCGAGTGGCAGGAGAAGACCGCGACGATGTAAAAGAGCACTGCGAGCAGCTTGGTGCGCGGGTCGAGCCTGTGCGCCAGAGTGCTGCCGGGGAAGTACTGCCCCAGCGTGATATCCTTGAGCATCAGCGCGCGCCTCCCTTCCGGAGGTCAAGCAGCGCCCGGCGCAGCTCCTCAACGGTGTAGACCGCGGGGTCGACCGCAACGCCGCGCTTTTGAAGCTCCATGGCGATCCTCGTCACCTGCGGCACGTCCAGTCCGGCCCTTACAAGCTCGCTCCCGCGGGAGAATACCTCGCGCGGGGTCCCGCTCATAAGCACTCCGCCCTTTGAAAGCACGACGATCCGGTCGGCGTAGCGAGCGATCTCCTCCATGCTGTGACTGACAAGCACGACGGTATTGCCGCGTTCCCTGTGGTACGCGCCGATATGCTCCAAAAGCTCCTCGCGTCCGCGCGGGTCAAGGCCCGCGCTGGGCTCGTCGAGCACAAGCACCTCCGGCTCCATCGCGATCACTCCCGCGATGGCTACGCGGCGCTTCTGCCCGCCCGAGAGCGCAAACGGCGACTTTGCGAGCAGCGCCTCGTCGAGCCCGGCGAAGCGCGCGGCTTCGCGTATACGGCTGTCCAGCTCGTCGCCCTTGAGCCCCATGTTGCCCGGGCCGAAGGCTATATCCTTATACGCCGTCTCCTCAAAGAGCTGATATTCCGGGTACTGGAACACCAGACCGACGCGGAAACGCACGTCGCGTATTTTTTTTGGGTCCTCCCATATATCGCGGCCCTCCAGCAGCACGCGTCCAGAGGTCGGCTTGAGCAGGCCGTTGAGGTGCTGGATCAGCGTGGACTTTCCGCTTCCCGTATGTCCGATGAGCCCTAAAAGCTCGCCGCGGTAGACCGAAAGGCTCATGTCCTTGACCGCGCTGCGCTCGAAGGGCGTTCCCTCGCTGTATGTATGGGTCAGGTTTTCAACTTTTATGATCTCTTCCAAGGCTTATATCCTCTGTCTGACTGGCTTTACATATACGCGTGACGGTTCGCCGTTTATGTCGCTGAGCGTACATTTATATATGCAGCCGTATTTTTCGTAGAGCCCGACGTGATTGGTGGAGATGTATATCTCCGCGACGCCCTCCGTCGCGGCAAGGCGCTCCGCCTCGTCGAGCAGCAGCCCGGCGCAGCGGTTTCCGCGGCGCTCGGGATAGGTGTATACAAAGCCGATCCACGGCGTAAGCTCCGTGGGCTGTATATCGTCCTTCTCCGCGTAGGTGCAAAAGGAAACCAGCTCGTCGCCGTCGGTGAGCAGCAGCACGCGCGTATGCTCACCCGTCGCCTCGCGTATCCGATCGCTTTCGAGCAGTTTGAGCAAGAACCTGCCCGCGCTCCACTCGCAGCGCCTGAGCTCGTCGAGCCAATGCTTTTTTCTGTCGCTGTCAAAATAATCGATGATCTGCATAACACTCAAAGCGCTTTCCAATAAAGCACGATCTCTTGATTCTTTTTGTTCCGGTACACATAGCCGTCCGTCTCAAATCCAAGCTTTTCGTGGAGCCGGATGCTCGCGGCATTGTCTGCGCGGATCTGATCCTGTAAAATGCGGAACCCCTTTTCCCTCGCAAAAGTCTGCAGCGCCGACAACGCTTGTGCGGCATAGCCCTTCCGCCGCTCGCCGTCAAATATCTCCGCGCCCAAGGACGCGGTGCTCGCCGTGTGCTCAAACAGGGAAACCATTCCGACGATACCGTCGCCGCATACAACGGCAAACGACTCAAAATACCTGCCGTCGAAACGCAGCGTGTTCCACTCTCCGATCATCCGAACGATCCCGTCAAGCGGCATATTCCTCCACAGCCCTCTTTGCAAGGCAGGTGCGTCATCCGCAGTAAAATGTCTTAACGATATCACAGCTTCTATCCCATGGCGTTCACTATGGCGTCCACGCAATCCTCCACGGTGACCGCGTCCGTCGGTACATCCAGCCCGTCCGCCTTCAGCGCGCGCAGCAGCTCCACCGTGTCCGGCACGGCAAGTCCCAGCTCCCCGAGCTCATCGGCGCGGGAAAAGACCTCCCGCGGCGTTCCGTCCATAGCGACATGGCCGTCGTTCATCACGATGACCCTGTCGGCGTGCTCCGCCTCGTTCATGTGGTGCGTGATCAGCACGACAGTGACGTCCCGCTCGCGGTGCAATCCCTCGATCACGTTGAGCACCTCGCGCCGTCCGCGCGGGTCGAGCATCGCCGTCGCCTCGTCAAGCACGATGCACTCCGGCAGCATCGCCAGCACCCCGGCGATGGCGATGCGCTGTTTCTGCCCGCCCGAGAGCAGATGCGGCGCATGCAGCGTGAACTC
>JAFZQQ010000216.1 GCA_017620315.1 Oscillospiraceae bacterium
AGACCTTGGAGTCCGCGCCGACGACAATGCAGCCCGCTTCCATCTCGATCGCGGTCAGCTGGCTCTCGCTGCGGTTGCTGACGATCACCACGTCGCCCTTCTTGATCGCGCGCTCCATCATCTCGGAGTTTCCGGCGCCGATTATGATACGTCCCTGCACGCAGCGCCCCTCGGGATCGCCGACGAGCACCTTGCCGCCGATGGTGTCGATGACGTTCTGATAGCTCGTCTCGGCCTGTGAGAGGATGTACGGGTCGACGCCGTCCATGTTGGCCGTCGCGACGTCCTTGACCGTGATGAGACCACGCAGCTCGCGCTCGGAGTCGATCACGCAGAGCGTATCGAGGTTTTCGTCGCGCATCTTGTCCCATGCGCGGCGCAGACTCATATCTCCGTCGACGCCCTCCGCCGTGCGGATGTCGACGTCGCGCACCTGCGGGCTCACGTCGGTGTAGAGCTCCGGCGTTTCCACACCGAAGCGCTCAAGCACGAACGCGGTCTCGCGGTTGAGCTGTCCCGCGCGGCAGGGCTTGTATTCCCGTTCGCTGTCGATGATGTTCTTGAGCCGGCTGTAGGCAATTGCGGCGCAGATCGAATCGGTGTCCGGGTTGCGGTGGCCGATGACCTTGACCGCATGGACGTTCAGCCGCGAGCCGCTTTCTGTGTTTCCCACTGTATCACGCCTTTCCATCAGTGTTATCAAATATACGATACCTGTTATACAAAGCTTATCTGCGAACATCGAATATATCATTTATACCATGCGGAGGAACAAATGTCCATTTTATTTCATCTAATTTTCGGAATAAGGCCGCAGATTATTCTTGCCGAAACACTCCGCTTGCGCTATAATCTGCTGAGAATGAAAAAGGAGCTGGGATATGCGCGGCGCGATTTTTGACATGGACGGGCTTTTGATCGATTCCGAGCGCCTCTGGCAGAGCCAGTGGCACGCGCTCGCCGAAGAGCGCGGGATCACCCTGCCGGAGAGCTTTGCGGGCGAGATATGCGGCACGGCGGGGCCGCGGACAAAGGAGGTGCTCAGGCGGCACTTTCACGTCGACGATCCGCAGCCGATCCAGGAGGAGTGCCGCCGGCGCATGCAGAAGCTGGAGGAGCACGGAGTCCCGCTCAAGCCCGGCGCGCGGGAAATACTGGACGCGTTGCGCGAGCAGGGCTGGCGCACGGCGGTCGCGAGCAGCAGCCCGACGGAGATGATACACCACAACCTCTTGATGAACGGCGTCGAGGACCGCTTCGACGTTTTTGCATCCGGAGGCGAGGTGAAAAACGGAAAACCCTTTCCCGATATTTTTCTTCTTGCCGCCGAAAGGCTCGCTCTTCGCCCGGAGGAATGCTTTGTCCTTGAGGACAGTCTCAGTGGCGTGGAAGCGGGCTGGCGCGCGGGCTGTAAAACCATCATGGTCCCGGATCTGATGCGGCCGACCGACGAGACGCGAAGGATGTGCGCCCACATCTGCCGCGACCTCTTCGAGGCATGGGAGAAGATGCGGGAATGAAGGTCAGAAAACATATCTACTTTTCCGGGCAGGTGCAGGGCGTGGGCTTTCGCTACAGCGCAACGTATCTTGCCGCTCCGCTGGGGCTGACGGGCTGGGTCAAAAACCTCTGGGACGGGCGCGTTGAGATGGAGGTGCAGGGAGACGAGACCGCGATATGGGAATTCCTCGCAAAGCTGCGCGACCGGCGGTATATATACATAGAGGACATGGACGTCAGCGACGTCGAAGTGATAGAAGAATCGCGCTTCCGCGCGATATCTTATTGATTAAATTGGTACTAAGCATGGAGGAAAATGAAATGAAGAAAAAAACGATCGTGTTGTTGCTTGCCTGCCTTCTGGCGCTGGCGCTTGCGGCATGCGCACAGAAGACGCCCGCCCCTGCGGGGAACGGGCAGGAGCCCCAGAGCGCGCAGACCGCGCAGACGCCTGAGCCCCAAAGCGCGCAGAGCGAGCCGCAGCCGGCGGAGCCGGAGCGCCCGGAGGTCGAGGGCAACGGAGGCTTTTTCGTCCGCGTGGACGACAAGGTGTGGTTCCGCCGCATCCGGGACGGCGAGCTTGAGGGACCGCAGCTCTGGGGCGAATTCCTGACGGTGTGGCCGTCCAATACCGTAAACTCAATGCTTTGTTATTATGACGAAAAAACCGGCGCCGTGACCGAGGTCATGAATGACGACGGCTTTGATAAGCTCTGGTTCGGCGTCGACGGGTTCTATCTTACGCATCGTTCTTCCAAGGGCTCAAATGCCGCGGCGTCGGCTTATTACAAGACGCTGGACGGCAAGGTCACCGAGCTGGGCGAGGGCGAGGTCGTCGGGGTCTCCGGCAACGGCCGTTACGCGGCGGTATCGACGTTCGACTTCTCCATCCGCGTCTACGACGGTACCGAGGAGTATTACGAGGCGAAGCCGCAGGATAAGGAACATTATCTGGAAGACGCCGGTATAACCGACGAGGGCGTGCTGATCTGCATCGCCCATTCCAAAGAAGATGAAAGCATGATCCTGCGCGCGATCGACGCGAAGGGTAATGCGACGGACCTCGGCGATGTTCCGGGTCTCCCGGAG
>JAFZQQ010000217.1 GCA_017620315.1 Oscillospiraceae bacterium
AGCTTCGCCGCGGGAGCGATGCTGTATGTGGTCGTTACGGAGCTGGTCCCGCAGTCCGGCACGCGCGCCGGCGCATGCTGGTACCTCGCGGGCTTTCTCATCATGATGGTGCTGGACGTCGCGCTGGGATAGAACGATTTCACCCCGCATAGGCTGTATGCGGGGTGATTTTTTGGATATCTATGTGGTGCGGCCCGGGGACACGCTCTACTCCGTCGCGCGGAGCTTCGGCGTTTCCCCGGCGCTGCTTGCGGGGATGAACGGAGCGGATATACGCTCGCAGCTCGTTGTCGGGCAGACGCTGGTGGTGAGATACCCGTCGCTGGTGCACACGGCCGCGCCGGGGGACACGCTCTACTCCGTCGCGCGGCGCTATGGGCTCGACATGCGTACGCTCTGGCGGAACAACTTCTCCCTCGGCGGGCGGGAGTTTTTGCGCGCCGGCGAGGAGCTTGTGATCGGGTATGCAGACGACGAGCGCCTCGGCGCGGCGTATGCCAACGGCTACGCCTATCCCTTTATCGGCGGCGCGCTGCTGGACTCGACGCTGCCGTATCTCACCTATCTCACGCCGTTCACCTATGGCATAACGGCGGACGGCTCGCTGCTGCCGCTCGACGACGGCGCGCTGCTCACAGCCGCCGGGCAGCGCGGCGCCGCCGCGCTGCTGCACCTTTCGTCGTTGACCGAAAACGGCGGTTTTTCAAGCGAGAGGGCGCTTGCGCTGCTCGAAAGCCCGGAAATGCAGGAGGGGCTCATCCGCGAGCTTGAAGCGCTGCTGCGGCAGAAGGGCTATTCGGGGCTCGATGTGGATTTCGAGTTCATCCCCGCCCGCGCCCGCACGCTCTACGCGGACTTCATCCACCGCCTGCGCGATACGCTCGGCGCGTTGGGCTGGCACGTGACGGTGGCGCTAGCGCCGAAGACCCGTGCGGATCAGCCGGGGCTTTTGTACGAGGCGCACGACTACGCCCTGCTCGGCGAGGCGGCGGACTCGGTGCTGCTGATGACCTATGAGTGGGGCTACACCTACGGCCCGCCGATGGCGGTCGCTCCACTGCCGCAGGTGCGCGCGGTGCTGGACTATGCCGTGAGCGAGATCCCGCGCGATAAAATATTCCTCGGCGTGCCGCTTTACGGCTACGACTGGCCGCTGCCCTACGTCCGCGGAGAGACGCGCGCCGACTCGCTCTCGCCGCAGTACGCGCTGGAGCTCGCCCTTGAGCGCCGGGCGGAGATACTCTACGACGAAACGGCGCGCTCGCCGTACTATTTCTATACCGACCGCGGCGGACGGCGGCACGTCGTCTGGTTCGAGGACGCGCGCAGCATTGACGCAAAGCTCCGCCTCGTCGCGGAGTATGGACTTCGCGGCGTGGGCTACTGGAGCCTGACGCGCGCCATGCCGCAAAACTGGACGATCCTCAACGCGCTGTACGACGTTGTGACGCAGGCATAGAATACCTCATCCCGCGCATGGCAAAAGCCCCGCCTCCGGTTTCGGAAGCGGGGCTTGAACGATGTGGGGTATTACTGGATCTCGATGCGTCTTGCGCTGGAGACCGTCTGCTGCTTCTTGGGCATGGTCAGCTTCAGCACGCCGTCGGTGTACTCCGCCTTCAAACCGCTCTCCTCGATTCCGCTGATGTCGAAGGAACGCTGATAGCTGCCGTAGCTGCGCTCGCAGCGGAGGTAGTTGCCCTCCTTGTCCTTCTCCTCGTGCTCGCTGTGACGCTCGGCGCTGATGGTCATCGTCTCGCCGTCGAGGTCGATGTGGATGTCCTCCTTCTTGAAGCCGGGCAGGTCTGCCTCAAGCAGATAGCTGTCGCCCTTGTCCTGAATGTCGGTTTTGAACTCGGTGAGGCCGAACTCGCGCGCCGCCGGCGCGAAGGGGCGTCCGCCGAAGAAGGCGCGCTCCATCTCCTCCATCTCGCGGAAGGGGTCGTAGGGACGCATACCGCGGTTTCCTCTGTGCTCAAAAGGTCTAAGCTCAAACATCATAAATTCCTCCTTTTTTATGTAGGCCGCATAGCGGTGGTTTACGGTTCCTCCGGGTTTCTTTTCCCTCGGATCGATTACGAGTATACCCATGAGCTGTGAATAAAAATACATCTTTTTGTGAACTGACTGTGAATTTTAGCACTCGCACGATGGGAGTGCTAAAATTGTTTAAAGAAAAATGAAAAATATTTCAAGTAATTTATAGCCAAAGCGAAAAAATACTGATATAATACTCAAGATTGATAGCGGCGTTTTGGCCGCAATACGAGAGGAAGGTCTTGAAGCCGATGAAACGAATGATTGCGCTGCTTCTGTCGCTTGTCTGTGTGCTCAGCCTGTTTGCCGCCTGCGGGAAAAAGCAGACCGCCGAGAGCGGTGAAAAACCGCCGCAGCCCTCGAGCGGGGCTCCGGCGCAGGGGGATACTCAGTCTGCCGGCGATCCCGCGGCCGCCGAGCCCGAACCGGAGCCCGAGCCCGAGCCGGTCTATGTCGACCCCTATGAAGCGGTGAAAAACTACTGGAAGCCCGAGCAGCTTACGCAGGCGTGGGGGCCGGATCAGATCGTGGAGCATCTTTTCTTCCACCCGATCATCGCATATCCCAAGTATGCCTTCCATGAATGCAGCGCCTCACAGGCGCAGCGCTACGGCCTGGACGACTGGATGTGCACGGTGGACGAGTACAACAAGATCCTCCAGAGCGTTTACGACAAGGGCTATATCCTCGTTCGCATGGAGGACGTTTGGAGCGAGTACACCACCGACAGCGGCGAGCAGCGCATGAAGCGCAACACGCTCATGCTGCCCGAGGGCAAAAAGCCGCTTGTGATCTCCTTTGACGACGTGAACTATTATCCCTACATGCTTGAGGAGGGCTTTACCTCGAAGCTTGTCATCGGTGATGACGGCGAGGTATGGGCGGAGTGCAAGGACCCCTACACCGGCGAGATATTCAACACCAAGGAGCTTGACGCCACGCCGATACTGGACCAGTTCGTCTATGCCCATCCGGACTTTTCACTAAACGGTGCGAAAGCGATCTTTTCGCTGACCGGCTATTACGGCATCCTCGGCTATCGCACGCAGGATGACCGCGACATCGCCAAGGACAGCCCCGACCGCCCCGCGTTCGACGCGAACCGCGCCGCCGAGATCGAGGCGGTCAAGCCGGTCATAGCCCGACTCAAGGAGACCGGCTGGACCTTCGGAAGCCACACGTGGGGCCACATCCGCCTGAGCAAGCCGCTTCAGACCGTTATCAACGACACGGAGCGCTGGGAGGACGAGGTCGGTTCGCTCGTCGGGCCGACGCAGATCCTGTTCTATCCGCACGGCGGACGCCCGGACGGCGACGACTGGCACCAGACCGGCGAAAACTTCAAATACCTGCAAAGCAAGGGCTTCCGCATTTTCGCGAGCGTCGGCATCAACTCGTTCAGCTACATAAAGAAGGATATCTGCGCGGTCATCTGCGACCGCCTGCATCCGGACGGAACGACCTTCCGCCACTCGCGCGAGAGGTATCTGCAATTCTATGACGCGAAGGATATCATGGACGTCGACGTCCGGCCCAAGGATGAGAACCACACCATAGACTGGTAAGGAGGAAAAACCATGGCAACCGAAAAGGAACTGATCGAAAAGGCTGTCGCCATGCTTGAGCTGTCGTACTGCCCGTATTCCAACTTCCCCGTCGGCGCGGCGCTCGAATGCGAGGATGGCGCGGTCTACACCGGCTGCAACATCGAGAACGCGAGCTACGGCCTGTCGAACTGCGCCGAGCGCACGGCGGCGTTCAAGGCGGTGAGCGAGGGACACAGAAAATTCAAGCGCATCGTCATCGCGGGCAGGTGCGAGGACTATTGCTGGCCCTGCGGCGCGTGCCGTCAGGTGCTCAACGAGTTCGGCCCCGACATGGAGGTCATCTGTCTCAACGCAAAGGGCGAGGCTGCGCACACGACGCTCAAAGAGCTCCTGCCCCACGCGGTCGACTCCGTCTGGCTCGGAAACTGAACGAAAAAAGAATCAGAGGCTGCTGCAAATTGTGCGAAGTGCGAATTTGCAGCAGCCTTCTTTTTTTGCTGCGACTGGCCGATTGGCGGGGGACAGCTCCTTCGCGCCGTGATAAACTGTCAAAGCTAACTTGGGGAGATTTGACACTCCCGCGCGATCACGGCGAAAAAAGGAGGAACGGAAGAATGAGAGGGAAAAAACTGACGGCGGTTTTGCTGGCGCTGTGCCTGCTCGTCGGGCTGCTGCCGACGGCGGCGATCACCGCGCGTGCGGATGGGGAACAGTACAAGGTCAGCGTCAGCGTCGGGAAAAGCGGCACGGGCACCGTGCGGATCAACGACAGGCCGGACGCGGAGGGGGATACCGTATACCTCGAAAGAGGCGCGGCTGTCACACTGACTGCTACGCCCGCCGAGGGGTACCGTCTTGCGTACTGGATCGGTCCCGGCGGGTTCTATAGGGGCGATCCCGGAATGACCACGATAAATACGACCGTCGGAAACGACAACATCACCTATACCGCGCACTTCGTTTCCACCGCGCCGGAGGCGTCCGCCGAGATCAAAGATATAGACCTCGGCACGTACAACGAGGGATACGATGCGGGCAGCGGATCCTATTATGAGAGCTTCAAGATAAAAAGCACGATCACCATAAAGAACACAGGCGGCTGCAAGCTCTATCCGGCGGGGGTCAGGCTGAACGACGCGGGCAAAAACTATTTCGGCATCGGAAGGATGGGCCTGAATCCTCCGGGTGAGCTCGTTCAAAACGCGACAAACTCCATCTGGTATATTTATGCGAAGCCCGACCTGACCGTCGGGACCTATACCGCCACGATCACCCTTCTGGAGCGCTGCCAGGGCGCGCTGTCGGAGCCGGTCACCGCGACGGTCACCTTCACCGTGACGGACGACCCGGTCATAGAAACCAATGCCATACCGTCGAACGGCGGCACGGTGACGGGCGCGGGCGTGTACAAAAAGGGAGACCCGGTCACGCTGACGGCGACGCCGAACGAGCACTACAAATTCGTAAAATGGAGCGACGGCAATACCGAGAACCCCCGCACCTTCACCGCCGCGGAGCCGCA
>JAFZQQ010000218.1 GCA_017620315.1 Oscillospiraceae bacterium
CTTGCTTGCTTGCTTGCTTGTGAATTGTAGGCGGTTCCTCAAAAAAATCAAGTCCTTTTTTGTGAACTTTGCGGGAAATACTATACCAAGCATATTTTAGCAGTTTCTTCGCCCGCTTTCAAGGCGATGTGTCAGAATGTCACATTTTTTTATTGCGCCGCATGGCGCACCGTGCTATCCTTATCGTGCGAATTTACTTTGGGAGGGACGGAGCATGACCGCATCCTTTGGCGAGGCGTTGCAGCGCCTGCGCGGCGAACGGGGGCTTACCCAGCAGCAGCTCGCGGAAAAAATGAACGTGGATCGCTCCACCGTCACAAACTGGGAGACCGGTCGGCGTATGCCAGACGCGGAAACGGTTGCGCTGCTCTCCAAGTGCCTCGGCGTGGACGTGGGCGAGCTGCTGCGCGCCGCCGGAGAGCCGGACGCGCCGCCGAAGGTCATTCTGCTGGACGACGAAAAGATCATCCTCGCGGGCGGACTGCCCGTTTTGCGCGAGGCGCTGCCCGGCGCGGAGGTCGCGGGCTTCACCGTCCCCGCCGACGCGCTTGCCTACGCGCGGGAAAACCCGGTGGCGCTGGCGTTTCTGGATATTGAGATGGGGCGTGTCAGCGGGCTGGACGTGTGCCGGGAGCTGCTTTCGATCTGTCCGCGCGCGAACGTGATCTACCTCACGGCGTACCGGGAGTATTCGTTCGACGCATGGGAGACCGGCGCCTGCGGCTTCCTGCTCAAGCCGCTGACGGCGGAAAAGGTGCGCACGGGGTTATCGCGCCTGCGCTATCCGTTTTCGACGGGAGGCACGAGCAAGTGAGCATCGAAACCTTCTACTTTTCCATTATCAGCGCGGCGCTGCTGCTCAGCGCGCTGGGACTGTGGTTCACCGCCATTATTCCCGGCATTGATCGTTGGAGCAAGCGATTCTTCCAGAGCTACTTTATTACGTTTACTCTGTGCGGCCTTTTCAGCATCGCCGATCTGCTGCTGTTTGGCCATCCCGTCCCGCGCACCGTGATCTATCTTCTGTTGGTGCTGGAATGTCTGCTCCTTTCGCTGCCGCTGCCCATGCTGACGGCTTATCTGCTGCATAGCTGCGGTGAGGACATGCGTGCAAGCAAGCTCCTGCGCGCTGTGCTCGGCCTGTGGGCGGTCTTTGTGATTCTGCTTGCAAGCTCGGCGTTTACCGGCATTTTCACCTATACCGTGTCGGACAACTATTATGACCGCGGGCCGTTGTATCCGCTTCTTCTGCTGCCGTTGGTCGCGCTGTCGCTGCTCAATCTCACGGGCACGATCCGGCGCAGAAGTCGGCTTTCCCGCAAGGTTTTCCTCAGCTTTCTCGTCGCTGCCTTGCCGCTGACGGTCACGCTGCTCGCACAGATGTTTGTCGAGGTTCTGCCGCTCGTTGACATCAGCTTTGTCCTCTCCGCCATCTCCATGTACGGTTTCATCCTGTCCGATCAGATCGAGCAGGACCGGCGCCAGCAGCAGGAGATTGCCAATCAGCGCGCCAGCATCATGGTGCTGCAAATGCGTCCGCATTTTATCTACAACACGATGATGAGCATTTACCACCTCTGCGCGCAGGACGCGAAGCGCGCCCAGCAGGTCACGCTGGATTTCACGGACTATCTGCGCCGGAACTTCACCGCCATCGCAAAGGACGGCACGATCCCGTTCACGGACGAGCTGGAGCACGCGCGCGCCTATCTCGCGGTGGAGCAGGTACGCTTTGAGGACAAGCTGTTTGTGCTGTTCGACACGCCCTGTACCATGTTCCGCGTCCCGCCGCTGACGCTCCAGCCCATTGTGGAAAACGCCGTCAAGCACGGCGTCAGCCCCGACTTGGAGCCGCTTACCATCACGGTTTTGACGCGCGAGACGGACGCGGGCAGTGAGATCGTCGTCGAGGACAACGGCCCCGGCTTTTCGCCCGCGGACGACGACGAGCCGCACATCGCGCTTGCGAACATCCGCGAACGCCTCCAAATGATGTGCGGCGGCACGCTGACCATCGAGCCGCGCGAGGGCGGCGGGACAAGGGTGACGGTGTTCGTGCCGGCGAAGAAGGCGGAATAAAATGATAAGGCCTTTTTTATCCCCGCACTTGTAAGAGATGCGGACTTGTGGTAAACTGAGATCAACACGGGGAGAGATGGACATCGGGTATCCGGCGTCTCTTTGTTTACAGTTGAGTTATTATTTCCATGCGGAAACGGAGCGTGAGAGAATTGCAAGAGTTAAAGCTCTATGTTTGGAACACGGATATGTCCGACAAGGTCCCCGTTTCCGTCGTGCCGGCGAGCCAGAGCGATCTTAAGGCGACGAAGGATTGGCAGACGCGCTGGACTTCTACGGCGGCAAAAGAAATGCCCAACAAGGTTGCGCTGCATCGGACGGATGACGGCGAACTGTTGGGGCTGATGTCTTATGAAATTGATCACGGCGCTTTGGCGGTCGAGATCATTTACATCGAGAGCGCCGCACACAGCAACGCGAACCTTTTGCACGCCACGGGAGGAAGCAAAAAGTATATCGGCGTTGCCAGAGCGTTGATTGCGTATGCCGCGAAAGCCTCCGTCGACGCAGGTTTCGATGGCGTGCTGTTTTTCAAGGCAAAGACGGACGAGCTGCGGAAATACTATATGCAGGAGTTTGGTGCGATGCCGGTCGGCCGCTATGATCCCTATCGGCTTGTGATCTGGGAAGACGCGGCGGCAAATATTCTGTCGGACTTTGAGGAGGTGTGAAAACATGACAGAAGAGAAGAAGCAATATCTCAGCGAGATGGAAATACACGGCGCCGAAAATGGTTGGGTGCAGCCTCTCACGGAAGACGACAAGGAGTTCTTTGCCTATTTCCGCTCGGTCTGTAAGCGGTACAATATCACACCGTCCAAGGCGACGCGCATGGAGTATGACTTCGTGACCCGCGTGGCGGAGAGCGAGTTCTATCTTCAGCGCGCCGGCGCGATGTAGTTTCCCGCGCCTGACCCACGCGCCGACCCACCGCACGAAATCAGTGCATGGACGCGGTGGATTGACGAGCTCCAAAGAGCACATCGTTTTGGACGTAAAAGTATCGAAAATCACACAAAATGATGTATTTTTCACTCTCCAAGCGGTTGGTAAGGATGAGGTCGGCAGTTCGAATCTGCCCAGCAGCTCCATGAAAATCCCCGAAATCGAAAGATTTCGAGGATTTTTCTACACTTTTTGACGTAATACAACTCCCCACCATTTTGGCTGGTTACCGAAATGGTTACCGACGCGGTTTTTTGGGCTATTTTCTGAGCAGATTTTCGAGGGCGTCTACCGCACCGCGGTCGTTCTTCTCCAGCGCGTGGGTATAGATGTCAAGGGTCACGCTGGCATGGGCGTGGCCGAGGCGCTTGGAGACGGTGGCGATATCCTGATGCGCGGAGATCAGCAAGGTCGCCGAGGTATGACGCAGCCCGTGGAACGGGATAACCGGTAGTCGTTCGCCCTCCGGCTTGCCCTCGTTGTAGCGGGCAATGGCGTCTTGCAGCGCCTCGTAGGGCGTGGAGTAGTTCATCATGCGCCCGTACTTGGAGACAAACAGCCAACAGAAGAAAAAGTGTGTTTTAACAGAACATATTAGGTGAGCGCAAATCACAGTTGCATTTTGCCGCGGACATCGGCTATAATATAATCATAAAGGCAGGGGGCGATCAAATGCGGGTATATCTGGATAATTGCTGCTATAACCGTCCCTACGACGACCAGCAGCAGCTCAGAATATCTCTCGAAACTCAGGCAAAGCTGCGGATTCAGGAGATGATCAAAGACGATCAGCTTGAATTGGCCTCCTCGTATACGTTGCGTTACGAAAACTCAAGAAATCCTTACGAAATCAAGCGGAGAACCATCAACCAGTTTATTGAAGACAATACATCAGTCTATGTCGATGAATCTCATGCAAAGCAAGTAGAGGAGTTAGCGGCTGCGGCGATGGAAACCGGTGTAAAAACCGCAGACGCATATCACGCCGCGAGCGCGATCATAGCAGGCTGCGACTACTTGCTGACCACAGATGACCGCCTGTTGAAGTATAAGACGGATCAGTTACAGATAGTTGACCCGATAGAGTTTATCAGACGAATTGGAGGTGCGGATGATGAATAGTGCAAGCACAGCCGAAATTCTTGACCGCGGTATAAGCTGCCTGCTGGAAAAGCTGGGAAGCGTGGAAACAGAGCGTTTTATCTCTGTTATGATCCGTGAGAAATTTGACTACACCAAATGGCATCAGCAGTATTTTGACAATATGAGCGCTGAAGAGTTCAACACGGCTGCCGTCTCCTATGCAAAAGCACATCCTTTTCAGCCGAAGAAGGATCTTATCCAGATCAAACCCAAGTATCTCGGTGCAGAAGAAGCATAACTATTCTTCCGGTGCACCCAAGGCAGAGTAGTCTGTTGTACTCAAATCGAAGTTGAGTAACGCCAGAGATACTATCCTTTATAAGGAAAGAAAACGAAAAAAGGACGGTGAGCACATGGAGCAACAGATTTATCATGAGCTGGTAGACGGCATTCTCCGCGCATTGCCGACGCAGGTTATCCGTATTGTTCTCTATGGTTCCGTCGCCCGGGGAACGAACACCCCGGAGTCCGACGTCGATATTGCCGTCTTTGTTCATGCCAGACTGGACGCCGACATGGAGGATCGCCTGTCGGACGTCGTAGTCGATATGAACCTCAAGTACAACAAGGTGTTCTCCGTGATTGACATCGACGATGCCACCTACCAGAAGTGGCGCGGTGTGACGCCGTTCTATCAGAACGTGGACAGAGAGGGGGTCGTACTGTGGACGGCAGCGTAACCGATCTGTCGAAGTATAGGCTTGAAACGGCAAAGGACGATCTGGCAACCGCAAAGAAAAACTTTGAGGACGCCCGCTACCGTGCCTCTGTGAACCGCTCCTACTATGCGATTTTTCATGCGCTCCGGGCGCTGACCGCGTTGGATCAGTTTGATTCCGGCAAGCACTCCGGCATTATTGCCTATGTGAACCAGCACTACGTCAAGGAGGGTATCTTTGACAAGAGCTTCTCCAAGTTGATCGACTCCGCGTATCGGCTCCGCGAGAAGGCGGACTATGAGGATTTTTACATCGTGGCAATCGAGGACGCGAGGAAGCAGATTGAAAAGGCCGAAACCGTCATCGAAGCTGTTGAGAAATACGTCCAAGCCAGATGGGATGCCTAGCGATTTTTGGTTACCGATTTGGTTACCGACGAAAAAAGAAGAAACCCACGCTCTCGCGTAAAATGCGAAAGATGGGTTAGTTCAGAGCAAAATAACAACGCGAGAATCCGGTATTTTGTGGCTGCAACGCATCCAGGCACGTTGGTAAGGATGAGGTCGGCAGTTCGAATCTGCCCAGCAGCTCCAAAATAACTCTCGCGCTATCGGCGCGGGAGTTATTTTCATATAGATCGCTTCGCCGTTGGCTATGGCCCCGGCGCAGACATATAAAAAAGGCGGTATTGCTTATGCCAAACGGATTTCCCGGAGGTCTTGGCCCACGCGGCCATCTGACCGAGGATGAAAAGGCAAATATGCCGAAGGTCACCCCGGCGCTGCTGCGCAGGATAGGGAGCTACCTCAAGCCTTACTGGCCGCAGCTTCTGCTTGTGTTCGTGGCGATCCTTCTCTCCGCTGCCATCGGGCTGGCGCCCTCGGTCATCACCGGGAAGATCGTCGATCAGGCGCTCATCAACCGCGATCTCGCCCAGCTCATCCGGCTCTGTCTCGCGGCGCTCGGCGCGGTCGCGGTCAGCCAGATCATCGGTGTGGCCGAGAACTATATCAACTCGTGGATCTCCCAGCGCATCATCTTCGACATGAAAAACGAGATGTACCGGCATTTGCAGTCGATGCCGCATGCCTTTTTCACAAGCGAA
>JAFZQQ010000018.1 GCA_017620315.1 Oscillospiraceae bacterium
AAGACGACCAAGGCCAAGTATGCCGCTTATGAGCTCTCTGCCGACAAGCGCAGCATCTCCCTGACGCTTGCTTCGCCCACTGGTCGCGAGCTCGGCAACATGACCTCGTTCCGCGTACTGCCCAAGCACATCTACGAGGGCAAGACCACGCTGACCGACGCCGAGCTGCGTTTTGGCTGCGGCCCTTTCACCTTTGAGTCCTTCTCCCGCGACTCCGGCACCATCACCTTTGTCAGAAACGAGACCTATCCGCAGCAGGCGAACGTGAAGAAGCTTGTCTATCAGCTGTTTGACAACGAGGATACGATGTTCATGGCGCTCCAGAGCGGCGACATCGACATGGTCTGGGCATATTCCACCGGCATCGCGGGCAGCTATCAGGAGGTTCTCGCCGGCAGCGACAAGGTGCAGCTCATCTCCGTCAACGCGACCAACGCTCCCGCCGTGCTCGCCTTCAACAACGCAAACGGCCCCTTTGCCGACGAGAATCTGCGCCACGCGGTCGCGCTTGCCCTGAACTACGACGATTTCCGCACCTATGTCGGCTCCGCCGCCGCGGACATCCCAAACGCCGGCTTCGTTCCGACCTCGACGGTCGGCTTCAAGCAGACCGCCAAGCTCACCACTGACTTTGCGAAGGCGGAGCAGTTCATGAACGCCGCGGGGTACAGCAAAAACGACGGCGGTAAATTCGTTGATGCCTCCGGCAAGACCTTTGCGTTCACGCTGACGTATCGCTCTGACCGTCCCAATCAGGTCTCCTGCGCGGAGCTTATCAAGACCGCCATCGAGGCCTTCGGCGGAGAGGTCACGCTCGACGCGCTCGACAGCGATTCCTACAACGCGAAGACGAGCAACAAGTTCTCCGAGAACAACATCACGATGGAAGCGGCGCTCTACGGCTATACCTCCGCCGGTATGGGCATGGGCAACGGTCTCGGCACGATCTATGTGGACGGGCGCCACGCGGTTCAGGGCGGCTGCCAGGTCTATGACGAGCAATTCCAGAGCATCCTTGCCGCCATGAGCGCTGCGAAGAACCTGAACGAGTATATTGCGGCTGCCGGCGATATGCAGGATTTCTACGCGGCGCATACGCCGTTGGTCGGCCTGTATTGGGACAGCCTGACCTACGGGATTTCCTCCCGCTTTGAGAATATCGTTGTCGACAACGCCTTCGGCCTGAACAGCGTGAACAACTGGCTCTCCATCACGGAGAAGTAATACGCAGCAGAACCAAAGAAAGCGAGGAAGCATGCCATGGAAAAGTATCGCAAGAATCTTTTCAACGCTTTGGCATGCTTCCTCGTTGTTATTGTTCTGAACTTTGCGCTGCCGCGTCTGCTTCCGGGAGACCCGGTCGCTTATCTGACCGGCTTTTCGGAAGAGGAGATGACCGTGGCGCAAATCGACCGCTATCGCGCGGCGCTGCATCTGGACGAAAGCGTCCCCAGGCAGTTTTTGCACTACCTCGCTTCACTCGCCGACGGGACGCTCGGCTATTCCTACAAAAAGGAAGCCACGGTGGCGGAGCTGATCCGCGGCCGCATCGGCTATACGCTGCAGATCGCGCTGCCCGCCGTCGTGCTCTCCTCTGTGATCGGACTTGCATGGGGACTTGCCTGCGGGTATCGCAGGGACAGCCTCGGCGACAAGCTGTCGAGCAGCGTGCTGATCGTGCTCAACACCGTGCCGAGCTTTCTGATCGCGCTGGCAGCGATCATTTTCTTCTGCTTTCAGCATAAGGTGTTTCCGTATACGGGCGTCAGCAGTCCCGGCTTCGCGCCGGGGGTGCCCGGCTTTTTCGCGGACCGGCTGCGTCATCTTGCGCTGCCGGTTTTGACGCTGACGCTCGCGGCGATGCCGTCCCGCTATCTCCTGATGCGCAATACTGCGGCGCGGCTTGCGGACGAAAAGTACATTCTCTACGCAAAGGAGCGTGGGCTTTCTCCGTGTACCATCCAGTTCGGCTATATGCTCAAGAACATCGCCCAGCCGTTTATCACCATGCTCGGCATGAGTGTCAGCCTGTGTATCGGTGGTTCGCTGATCATTGAGAACATCTTTTCCGTCAGCGGGATGGGAAAGCTTCTAACCGACGCGGTCTATACGCTGGATTATCCACTTATGCAGGGCGTGTTGTTTGTCACGACGCTCATCATGGTTCTCTCCATTATCATCACGGACTTTCTCTGCATCCTTGTCGATCCGAAGGTCAGACTGGGGGAGAAGCATGAGTAGACGCAATCTTACCGCGCTTGTTCTGGGGCTTGCGCTGTTTCTCTGTTTCCTGCTCGCCGCCCTTTTTCCCTCCGTCCTGACCGATTACGGGCTCAAGGAGATGTTTCCCGCGTGGCTCCCGCCCTCGGGCGAGCACCTGCTCGGAACGAACGCTCTCGGCTACGACATCTTCACGGAGATCGTGTTCGGCACACGGGACACGCTGTTCATCGGCATGATGAGCAGCATTCTGACGCTGCTGTTCGGAGCGCTGTTTGGGACGCTGGCCACGCGAAATGGCGTTGTCGGCGGAGCGTTCAACGCCCTGATCAATGTGTTCGTCCTGCTTCCCCGCCTCGTCACGCTGATCGTACTGTCCACCTTTGTCGGCTCGTCACGATGGAGCCTGATCGTTCTGATCGCGGCGTTCAGCTGGGCGGGGACTGCCCGCGCGGTGAAGGCGCAGGTCGTCCATCTCAACGCGCAGCCGTTTATCGAGAACTGCGTCATTCAGGGCTACAGCCGCAGTCACATTGTCCTGCGGCACATTCTGCCAAACCTTTCGGACATTCTGCTCTCGCGCTTTCTGCTCGGCGTGAACAGCTGTATCATGATGGAATCCACGCTGAGCTTCCTCGGCTTCGGCGACCTGTATCACCCGACGTGGGGCACCATGGTCAACTTTGCCTACAAGCGCGGCGCGTTTCTGCGGCAGGCATATAATTACCTCTTGACGCCGGGCGTGTGCATCATGCTCCTGTCGCTGTCCTTTTACCTCATCAGCGTTTATGCCGCGTCCAGACGAGAGAGCATAGGAGAATAAAAACCATGGGACAATACTTCGATGACCTTCACGCCATGCCGGACAGTCAGCTCGGCGGCGCGCCATGCCTTGTCGGTGATTCACCGGAAACGGCTGAGGCGCGCGGCGCTTCCGATTTTGATGCGCTGGGGCGTTTGGCAAAGACGCTGGACTTCCAGCTGCGCTATCGGGAGGCGATCCCTGTCTACGGGCAGATGCTCTCGCTGCGTCCGGACGATGCCCCAACGCTCTATCGGCTCGCAACACGCGAGATCAACACGCTGCAGCCGCGCCTTGCGCTTGGGCATTTGACGCGCTGCCGGGAGCTTGACGGAGACAAGCCGGAATACCTGTACCGGATCGGCATCTCGCACTACCTTGCCGGCGACTACAGCGCCGCGATGGATGCGGAAGCCGCATGCTTTCCGCTCGTAGACGACGAAATGGGCGTCGCGGCCATGTACTGGCACACGCTCGCCGCCTGGCGCTCCGACGCCGGCGCTGAACTGTTGAACGCGTTTCGCCCCGAAATGAAATGCGGGCATCATACGGCATATTATGCAGTCATGTCCCTTGGCGCAGGTCATACGGCGTTGCCGGACTTTCTTGCCGCCGCGGCGGAAACTGACTCCGATCTGGAATATTCCATGCTTGCCTACGGCGCGTCCGTCCTTCTGGCGCGCGGCGGCGACAGACGCTCTGCGGACGAGCTACGCAAAAGGGTGATCGCGCGGGACGGGTTTTGGATCAGCTATGCCTATCTTGCCGCGTGGAATGATGAAAAGCGAAAATCAATCAATTGAAGCATACCGATCGATTTAAAAGAAAACTGCCACAGTGCCATGGAACGAGACTGCGCCGATATGCCGGCCTCACTCCATGGTTTTTTCTTACAAAGCTTTTTGTTGTTTTCCTGCCGATCCATGCTATAATTTACTGGACGACCGGATCCCTCCGCGGCAGACAGGCTTTTGAGCGGCAGCGACGAGGAGGGCGAACCATAACGATGAATGCCTGATGACGCGCGGGAAGGGAGGTTTGACATGAGCCTGTTTCGAAAGAAAGCCCTGCCGCCGATCCCATACGATCCCGAAACGCAGGAGCCCGCAGTGCGCTCGAGCATCTGCACGGGCGAGATGACCGTGGGCTTCCTCGACCGCAAGACCGGCAAATTCCGCGAATATGAGCTGGCGCGCAGTCGGAGCGACGTGGACGCCTTTTGCAGGCGTGTCGGCATTGAAGCGAAGGAAATCAAACAAATCGATTGAAAAGCCGGAGGCGTGAAAACGGAACAGAGGGAGGCAAATATGAAGCAGATTTTTGAGTCGGAGAACATCAGCTTTGCCGAGATATCGGAGAGCCTAATAGATGATTATCTTATCATGGTAAACGACTATGAAAACGTCAACCGGTTTATCGGCAGCATGAAGAGCACCTATACAGCGGAGCA
>JAFZQQ010000219.1 GCA_017620315.1 Oscillospiraceae bacterium
GTCGGCGATGAGCGTCGCGCTGTTCCCGACGGTCACGCCGCCTTTGTTGACGCACCAGACACCGCAGCTTATGCTCGCCGCTGCTTTGCCCGTGGCGGTGAGCGACGCGCCGTCCTCGACGGTCACACTGCCCGTATCGCACCGGACGCCGCAGCTTATATATCTCGAACTGCCGCCGACGGCAGTGAGCGAGCTGCCTTTGCCGCTGACGGTCACACTGCCTGTCTCGCACCGGACGCCGTGGCTCGTGCTGCCGATCTCGTTGCCTGTGACGGAGAGCGCCGCGCCGTTTTCAACAATCACGTTGCCATTCTTGCACAGGAGGCCGTCGGCGATTTCCAGACTGCCATCGCCGGTGAAGCGCAAGCCGGCGGAGCCGGAATAGACGCCGAAGCTGACGACCGTTTCGTCGTTGGATTCCTGTTCCGTGACGCTGTTCGTGCCGGTCAGCGCTATGGTCAGCTCGTCCGTGCCGAACCAGATGAGCGCGGCATTGTACTCGTCAGTCTCGCTGAACGTGACGCATGCCTCGCCGCTGTAGGTGTATTGATTCAGCGTAAGGGTGTTCGTCTCCGCGTCGTAGGACGCCGTGCCGGAGCTTGTCCCGACGGCGGCGGGGACGCCGGTGCGGTTGTAGGCGTTGACCTGCGTGCCGCCGAGCCAGAGGTCATAGTGCACGGGGAATTTGACGCATTTGTACGTAAGCTGCTGACCTTCGTCGGTGTTGTTGAAGTCTATCGTTTCCCAGCCGCCCAAGCTGTCGGCCTTGGAATAGCCGCTGCCCGTGACGGCGTTTTTGACCGTGCCGAAGATCGCCCTGCCCTCGCCCGAGGCGATCAGCGTTGCGCCGTCGCCGACGGTCAGACTGTCGCAGTTGACGCCGCAGCTGCAGCTGCCGTCTTCTGTTTCGCAGCCGAGCGCGGTCAGCCTGGTGCTTGCGTCGCTGAGGGTCAGGCTGCCGCACTTGACGCCGCAGCTGTATTTGCTCGCCATGCTGCCCGCGGCGTATATCGCCGCGCCCTTTTCGACGGTCACAGCTTTGGCGTTGACGCCGAGGCTCATGCCGAACTCTTCCTGCAGCTCGTCTCCGTTGAAGGTCACAATGTCGGCCGTGTTGCCGCCTTTGGCGGTCAGCGTGCCGTTGCCGGCAAAGATCAGCGGCGCGGAGGCGGAGTAAACGCCGCAGGCAGTTTGCGGCGCGGAGACTTTCCGCGTGACTTGCGTGACGTTGCTCGTGCCGGAAAGATAAACGGTCAGCGGCGCCGTGCCCGAATAATAGATCGCGCCCGCAACGGTGCGGGGATCCTCCTCGGCAAAATACCCCTGGCCCTCGTAGGTATAGCCGGTCAGCGTGAGGACGGGGTTGCCCTCGTCGTCATAGCGCAGCACCGCCTTGCCTCCGAGCTCGTCCTCGACTGTGTTGTTCGCGGCTTCGGCGATATTGACGCCGCCGACGCAGAGCAGCCCGCTCTCCGCCAGCACGGCGCCGTCTTTGCTCAGCGACGCCCGCGCGCTCCGAACGGGGATAAGCCAGAGGAGCATCGCGAGGGTCAGAAGAATGGAAAGCGCCTTGTTTCTGCGTTTCATATCCTATACCTCCCGTTCCGTTATGCCGGAACGCACTCATTATAACCGCCCGTGTGCGGAATGGCAACACCTGCTCCACAAAAAGCCATACTTACGGGCTTTTCCGCGCATGGACGAGCGCGGAGAACGGAGCAGAAAATGAGCGAGCGGACCGGACGGACGGCAAATGCGGTTGAACCCGGCCGCTTACCGCCCGATACTCCATTCCTTGATGAAGACGTCGTACTCGGTATTGCCGACCTTTGCGACCGCCGTCGCTTCCGCCCTTACGGGCATTGCCGCCCACGGCATAAGGCTGACGGCCATGCAGACCGAAAGCAGGATGGACAGGAACCTGTTTATGTGTTTCATAGTCTTACCTCCCGATCAACGCGCGCCGGAGCGAGAAATACTCCCATACACGGCGCCGAACAACAATAATTACTTATATCACAAGACCTTGTGTTACACAAGCGCAATTACCAACAAAAAACAGCGCCGCGGCGCCCAGCGCACAGTTCCGCAGGAGGGGCGTTTTTTTGGCTGCGCTTTTCCTGCGTTATCTGACATAATGCAGTTTGGACATGAAGCGGGGGCGAGGGAGGAATAAGCCGATGAAAACCACGATGAAAAAGCTTGCATGCCGATGGATGAGAGCTTCGTCCCGCTGTGCAGGGCGGCCGATGTGAGCTGAAGCATCATAAAAACTCCGGCGGGGCTGACGACGATTGGTTCGTCAGCCCCGCCGGGCTTTGCGGTTCATTTTCCGATGCGCTTAACGAGGGAAGCATACTTCATTTTTTGCTGTTTTTTGCTGATCGGCGTGTACAAGATGCCGGCGGCCACGGCGATGATCCATGCAAACCTCCAGCCGGCGGCAAATCTGAGCAGGTTGACCGCGATTATCACGGCGAGCCAGTACAGGATCTGAAAGCGCGTGCCGGACGCGTTCAAGTCGCGAATGACGTCAACGCCGTCGGAAGCGTGGGGCGCGTTTTCAATATAGTCCGCCGCGCCGGCTGTGCCGGAGCAGGCGCGGAAGTCCGCGCCGCAGGCTTTCGCTGCCGCCGCGTATGCGCCGCTGTCCAGAAGCTCCCGCACGGCGGAACGGATGCCATCGACCGAGTCGTCGGCGAGCATGACGCCCGCGCCAATTTCCTTTGCCCGCCTCGCCACCGCCTGCTGCTCGTTCGTCTGGGGATAGAGGACCATGGGCGTCGCCATATACAGGCTTTCGGAAACGCTGTTCATGCCGCAGTGCGTGATGAAGGCGTCCGCTTTCGAGAGAATGTCCAGCTGGTCGACGTAGGGATAGACCCGGATGTTGTCCGGCAGCGCGCCAAGCGCCTCGCGGTCGATCGCGTTCCCGCAGGAGATGACCACGTCGACAGCCTGCGTTTTCAGCGCCTCGATACACTTCCTGTAGAAATCCGGCCTGTCGTTGATGACGGTCCCCATGGAGATGTAGACGAGCGGCCGGGCCTTTTCCTTGTCCGGTGCGGCCTTGGAAAAGACCGAGGGCCCGACAAAGGCATAGTGGTCGGAAAAGCTCTCCGCGTACGGCTGAAAACGCCGCGAGGTGTAAACGACGGAATCCGTCTGATTGTCGCTGGCGATGAGGGTAAACACACTCTTCACATGATAGCCGTAGGGGGCAAGCGCCTTCAGCTCGCGGGACACCCTCGGAAGCCCTAAGACCATGTCCGCCAGCTCTCCGGGCGAATTCTTCATGTATTGCGAGGACATCTGATTGAATGCGAAGGTGCTGGTGGAGACGACCAACGGGACATTGTGCTTCCACGCGTTCAGCTTGCCCCAAAAGCACGCCGAGTCCGAATATACGACGTCCGGGCGGAACACTTGGAACTCGCCGTCGAGAAAGGCGTCCATATTGCGCGTGATCCGCAGGTCCTGCACTGCCATTTCGGTGGTCGACACCTTTTTGAGCCCCGACGCCTCCTGCTCCGTCAACTCGGGCAGATACGCGTCGCAGGAGATGAACTCCGCGCCCGTTGTCTTGATCTTATCTCCGAATTCGTTGAATGAATAGAATCTGACCGTATCCCCGCGCTTCACCAGCTCCGCCGCGACCGGCAGCATGGGATTTGTGTGTCCGTGCGCGGGAATGCAGAAAAAAGCGATCTTCTTCAAATCTTGTCGCCGTCCTTTCCCTGAAATGCCTGACTGAACAAATCGGTGAACGTGCCCTTCGGCGGGATCGCGATCCCGCGCTGCTCGTCGCCGAGCAGCAGCAGCGTATCTCCCGGCCTGATCCCAAAGATGTCACGCGCCTGCTTGGGTATGACGATCTGACCCTTTTCCCCGACCGTGGCTGTCCATACGTATTTCCCTTTCAACTGTTCCACAGCATCCGCCTTCTTTCCTACAAGTTATACAAATCATACTGTTCATACTCTGGTTTGTCAACTGTTTTTTCTCCCGGCGTCATGATCGGCGTAAAAACAATACCACGCGTAAAACGCGTGGTATTGTTTTTACGGGTCTGTTTATCAAGCGGCGTGCCGCGGCGCGCGGGCGTATTGCCCGAACGTTCAGCTGTTTTCGATGAGCTTGCGGAACACCGGAAGGCTCCGCTCGATCATGTCGGGGCTGACGCAGGTGCTCAGACGGACATAGCCGGGACAGCCGAAGTCGTCCGTCGGCACGATGAGCAGGTTCTCTCGCTTGGCACGCTCGGAGAACGCCTTGGAATCGCCGCCCAGCGCCTTGACCATCATGTAGAAGGCGCCCTGCGGCTTGACGCATTCGTAGCCCATGTCTGTGAGCGCGCTGTAAAGCGTTTTGCGGTTCTTGTCATAGAGCTCGACCTTTGGGCGCAGCACGGTATTGAGCGCAATGACCTTCTGCATCATCGACGGGGCGCACACATGGCCGATCGTGCGTGCAGCGCCGGCGATCGCCGCAAACAGGTCGGCGCTGTCCGCCGCCGAGTCGGGCACGCAGGCATAGCCGATGCGCTCGCCGGGCATGGACAGAGATTTCGAGTAAGAATAGCAAATGACCGTATTCGGATAGATCGTCGGGATATAGACGGTATCCGCGCCGTCGTAGACCAGCTCGCGGTACGGTTCGTCGGCAATGATATAGATGGGGTGCCCGAACTCCCGGCTCTTGCGTGTGAGCACCTCGGCGAGCTTTTTCAGCGTCTCGGCACTGTAGACCACACCGGACGGGTTGTTCGGAGAGTTGACGACGATCGCCTGCGTATGCGGCGTCAGACGCTCCTCCACCCAGTCGACATGGATCTGGAAGCTGTCGGTGTCCGGTGGGACGACGACCATCTTGCCGCCGTTTGAGGTGATGTACATCGGGTACTCCGCGAAATACGGCGCGAGGACCATAAACTCAGCGTCCTCGACCGCCAGCGCGCGGACCGTCGCCACGATGGCAGGCGCCGCGCCGCAGGTGAAAAACACATTTTCCGGGCGGATGCTGTCGTGGCTGCGCTTGGCAAGATCGGCCGCCACGGCGACGCGCGCGTCCATGCAGCCGCTCGCCGGCGTATACCCGTGCAGCGCCAGACTGTCGCCGTGCAGCAGACCCTGAATGGTGACGGAGGTCTCCTCCGGCGCGGGTACGGACGGATTGCCGATGGAGAAATCATAGATGTTCTCCTTGCCGACGACCTCCGCCTGACGGACTCCGTATTCAAACAGCTCGCGGATGCAGCTGCGCTTTTTGCCCAGCGCGATCATTGAGGACGAGATCATGACAGGACCGCCTCCTTTTTTGTGATATGATATACCTTTGCTTCTTCCTCGCCGCCGAGGATGCGCGCGCCGCCCTGCGCGAGCGCTTCCATTTCGTTTTCGCCGGGCAGGATGCACACCGGGGCGATAAAGCTTGTGTATTCGGCAATGCGCCGGGTCAGCAGCTCGGAGTACGCAAGGCCGCCCGTGAGGATGATCGCGTCGCACTCGCCCTTGAGCACGATCGAGAGAAGGCCGATGGTCTTCGCAATCTGGTACGCCTGCGCCTGAAAGACAAGATCGGCGCGCTTGTCGCCCTCCGCGACCCGCTTTTCAATCTCGCGGCAGTCGCTCGTGCCGAGATAGGCGTACATGCCGCCGCGGCCGCGCACCTTCTTTTTCATCTCCGACTTGGTGTACTTGCCGGAATAGCACAGATCGATCAGCTCCAGCGAGGGCACGCTGCCCGCGCGCTCGGGCGAAAACTGCCCGTCGTCGTCGCCGACGGAGTCGACGATCTCGCCGTGGCGGTGCACGCTTGCGGAAACGCCGCCGCCGAGATGCGCCACGATCAGGTTGAGCTCCTCATAGCGCTTTCCGTGCTCGCGCGCGTAACGGAACGCCATCGCCCGGCTGTTGAGCACATGGCAGAAGCTGCGCCGTTCGATATCGGGGAAGCCTGTGATCTTCGCGACCTCCTCCAGCTCGCCGGAGGTGACCGCGTCGTAGATATAGGCGGGGATGCCGTAATCGTCGCCAAGCCGCTTCGCAAGAAGCCCGCCGAGGTTGGAGGCATGGGGCTGACTCAGCTCGTCGCTGACCAGTGCCTCGCACAGCTCATCGTTGACGAGATAGCCGCCCGTGTGCAGGCCGAAAACCAGCCCGCCCCTGCCAACGACCGCTGAAAGCGAAGCGCCGTCGATGCCGTTGCGCTCCATGAAGCCGCGCACGACCTCCAGGCGAAAGGGCACCTGCTCGGCAATGCCGTCAAAACGCTGAAGCTCCGCGGCGTCGTGGCCGATGTTCTCCTGAACGATCTTTTCGTCCCCGACATAGTACGCAAGCTTCGTGCTTGTGGAGCCGGGGTTGATGATCAACTCTTTGAAGACCATATTCGTTTCCTCCGTCAGGAGTTGCCGCTGATCGCCGCGCAGGCGAGAAGCGAGTTATATTTTTCCTCAAAGCTTGCGCTGCGTGAATTGAGCGCGATCGGGCACTTTGCGCCGATGACGCAGCCGACCATCTTCGCGCCCGCGAATTCCAGCAGGCCCTTGACCATGATGTTGCCCGTCGCCATGTTTGGCACGAGCAGGATGTCCGTCTCGCCCGCGACAGGACTATCATAGCCCTTGATCCTCGCGGACTCGCGGTTCATGGCAAGATCGAACGAAATGGGGCCCTCGACATAGCAGCCGCCCAGCTCGCCTGCGAGACTTGCCTCCTTGAGCGCGGCGGCGTCCACCGTCTCGATGATCTTCGGGCTGACGGTCTCGGCCGCGCACACTGCGGCGACCAGAGGCTTGTCGTACCCCAGACGCGCGAACATGTCGACCGCGTTGCGCACGATCGCCTTTTTCGCCTCCAGATCGGGATACGGCAGCATGCCGCCGTCCGTTACGCCGAGCAGCTTGTGATATCCGGGTATCTCCAGCAGCGCCGTATGGGACATGACGCCGCCCAAACCGATGCCGGTCTCCTTGTTCACCACAGCCTTGAGGATCGTCGCCGTCTGCATCAGGCCCTTTTGGATAAAATCCGCCTTGCCCTCGCGGATCAGCTGTACGACGGTGCGCGCGGCGTCCTCGTCCGTCTCGCGGTCGATGACGTCGTCGGGGTCGACCTTGTGGCCGAGCTCCGTCCCGATTTTCAGGATATCCGCCTTGTGTCCGACGAGAACGCAGGTCAAAAGCCCCTCGTCCTCCGCGCGAAAAACCGATTCCAGCGTGTGCTTGTCATGCGCGCA
>JAFZQQ010000220.1 GCA_017620315.1 Oscillospiraceae bacterium
ATCTTGGGCTTGAATACGCGAAGAAGATCTACGAGCGGCACACGATCCTGACCAAGTGCTTTGTCGCACTCGGGGTGGATGAGGAGGTCGCCGTGAACGACGCCTGCCGCATCGAGCATATTATCAGCGACGAGTGCTTTGCCGCGCTCAAGCAGCACTTTGCAGAGATGGGAGATAGAGCGGTTTAAGACACACTGCCGTGGTACGGCAAAAAGAAGATTATATTCTGGCAGGGGCGCTTTGGACAATGTTGTCCAAAGCGCTCTCTCTGCTATATTTGCACTGAAAAATTGACGTATCTGTCATTTTCAGGCAGCAAATCTTGACGAATACGGAAATTCTTTCGCGGCGCGGCTTGCTATAATACTTCCATAGAACAGGGCCTGTTGGCGAAAGAGACACCAGAACAAATGCGCTGTTCGACCGCTTCCCCCTCCATTCGACACGCAGGGCGCGGGATATCCGGCGTCGCGCTCTGGCGGCGGTTCATGCGGGCATAGGTGCGGTGCTTCTCGATCGGCTCGAACTGCTCGTCGAACCACTTGACCAGCTCCACATCCCAGTGGATCGGCGGCCGTGAAAGCGCGTAGATCTCTTCGAGCAGGTTGCCGGGCAGGTCGCCGCGGCACTTGCTCCGATGGTATTCCAGCCCCTGCTGGAGCGCCGAGCGGTAGAAAGCGTCAACCTGCGCGCCGTCGAGCGTGATCCACCAGTCGCCGTCGCCGTAGATCAGGCCGTCCGGGCAGATGCCATTAATGAGGTCTGCGATGGCAGAGCTCAAAGAGGAGGGTTGCTCATACATGTCTGATTTTCTCTTTTCTCCTGCTCACTCCGCCGCCTTGAAGTTGTAGACGGGCTTGATCTCGCGGATCACCTCAGCGGTCGGGCCGATCTGGGAAAGGATCTCATCCATGCTCTTGTAGGCCATAGGCGACTCGTCTATGGTCTCCGGCACCACGCAGGTTGTGTAGATGCCGGACATCTCCTCGCGGTACTCATCCATGGAAAGAGCCTTAAACGCGGCTTTGCGGCTCATGAGCCGGCCTGCGCCGTGGGGGGCGGAACAGTTCCAGTCCTCATTGCCCTTGCCGATGCAGATCAGGCTGCCGTCGCGCATGTTGATGGGGATAAGCAGCTTCTCGCCCTTCCGGGCGGACACCGAGCCCTTGCGCAGGATCATGCTGTCGGTATCGATGTAGTTGTGGATGGTCGTGAAGACCTCTGTCGGCGTGAGACCGAGACCGGTCACAATCGTCTCAGCCATCGCCTTGCGGTTGAGCATAGCAAAATGCTGGGTGATCTTCATGTCGTGGATATAGTCGTCGAAGAGCTTGCCCTCGACGTAGGCAAGGTCCTTGGGGATCTTGATCGCATGCTCTTTGCGCAGCTCGTTAAGCGTCGGCTGGATCTCGCGGAAGCGGCCTTCCGCCTTGAGCCGGGCGATGACGGCGTCCAGTTGGTGGCGCGCGCCGCCCCACATGGCAAAGCGGCCCTGATCCTGATAGTACTCGGCGACCTCGCTGCCGAGGTGGCGGGAGCCTGAGTGGATGACGAGATAAAGATGACCGTCCTCGTCGCGATCCACCTCGATGAAGTGATTGCCGCCGCCGAGCGTGCCGATGCTGCGCTCTGCGCGATTGAGATTGACGTACGGAGAACAGCGAAGCTCGTGCAGGTCGATCTCGCTGTTGAGCGCGTGCGGTACGTCGCGGACGTCAAAACCGCAGGGGATCCGCTCGCGGATCAGAGCATCGAGCTTGTCGAAGTCGAGCTCGCGCTCTTCGAGCATGACGGTCTCCATGCCGCAGCCGATATCGACGCCGACCATGCCCGGTACGATCTTGTCCTGAATTGTCATGGTGGTACCGATGGTGCAGCCCTTTCCAGCGTGCACATCCGGCATGATGCGGATCCTGCAGCCCGCGAAGGCTTCTTGGTCGCAGACGGACTTGATCTGCTCCGCAGCGAAGGTCTCGAGGTTCTCGGTATAGCAGATGGCGGTATTAAACGCGCCTTTGATTTCAATCATGGGAATAACCTCCTGAATACCGGAATAGCCGGAGAGAATGTACCTTCCGTCTGCCTTCATTTGGCAGGGGCGTTCCATTCTCCCCGGCAATTCAGCGTTTACGCGGCGATGGGCTCATATCTCTCGCTGCCCAGGATGCGAAGCATGCAGGCATACGGAGAGAGCTCGCCGTCGGTCAGCATCGAAAAGATCCTCGGCGTGCAGCCGCTGACCAGCGCGACGCCCTGCTCGTTCTGCGTGACCGGCTGCTGACGGTTCCGGCTCTGCACGTTCCAGAACACGACTCTCGGAAGAGTATAGCCGTGTGCCTCGAAGAGCTGCCCGGCATACTCGAAGTTGGTCGTATCCGCATCGTGGACGCAGTAGTTGAACTCCATGTCCGAGATGATATACAGAGTGGCAGGCAGTTCGGACTGCGGGACCTTGTTCTTGACAGCGGTTTTCAGGATCAGCTCGAAGACACTCTGGATATTGGTGTCCGCGACCTCGTTGAAGCTCGTGCAGTACCGCAGTTTTTCGAGGATATCCTGCCCCTTGATCTCTACGAGCTGGGGCTTGGTGGAGAATGTGATGAAATGGTTATGGAATGCGCCGGTATTGCGCTCAGCAAAGTAGATGCCGAGCGACATTGCGACCGTGGCCGGCAGCGGCTGACCGCCGCCGTACATGGAACCGGAGCCGTCTATGACGACGAGTGCGTTCTCGCCGCGTGTGAAGTCCTCCTGGGCACGCCACGTCGCGTCGATGGCCTTGCGCTCCTCGTCGGACACCTTGCTTGAGAAGAACGGCGCAACGATGTCGTACGGAGCGAGGCTGCCGGTATGCATAACGGCCTCGCCGGCATTGACCTTCGCAAGGAACTCCTGATAGCGGTCGCCGTCGTTGCGAGCAAACGCCTTGCGGTACTTGAACATCGCCTTCGACGGCTGCTTGGCGTAGTCGAAGGTATAGTCCTTCTCGCGCAGGTTGTTCTCAATCAGTCGAATGTGCGCCCGCAGGGCGACCAGCTTCTTGCGATAGGCCGCATCGTTCAGGCCGAGAGCTCTGGCGATCTTCTTGGCGTTCGCCACCGTTACGGCATTGGTCGCGTTGACGCTGGGCAGCCACTTGGCAAGCAGCGACACCTCGCCGCCGTTTTCAAGCGCGGCCGCATCAGCATCCAGCTGCTTGCGGATCAGCTCCATTGCCGCGCCCTCACAGGGCGTGCCGAACAGAACCAGAAGATCGTCCCAGCGGCCGTATTCCGCGATATAGCCGATATTCTTGCGGACAGAGGCCGGCCAGGTCTTCGCAATATAGCGGAGGATCGTGCGGAACACCTTGCGCTCGCCGAGGCCGCCACGCACCTCGCGGGCGTAGAATAATGTTTTCATGGCAAGGTCGGGATTCTCGGCATACGCGCGGATGAACCGGTCGATGACTTCGTTCTCCGAGGCGCTGCGAAGCGCTCCGATGGCCGCGAACAGGTCGAGGCAGTCGGACTGCGTGGTGAGATACGCAGCCGCGCCGTTCTCCGTGCGCGTCATATTCGCTTCTTTCTTCAGGTATTCTAACATAAAAGATCCCTCCTTACCGGGTATTTCTTTGGACGAGGCTCCTCCGCAGCCCCGCCGACCACGGATTGACGCAAATTTCAAACGCATCCGTTGAGGCGGGAATAAGATACGTTCGTTGTCAGAACTACGCTGACACATAGCGATTGAGTTGCTGTGCGAGCCTCATATTTGGTTGTTGGTGCTACGAGGCTCTGCCCGCAGCCGCAGCTGCGGGCTTGCACCCTCGTCGACTCACAGCGCTATGCGCTGGGGATGCCATTGCACCCCGATCGTCTGGTGAACATGCTGTCTGAGCCTCTTATTACTAGATGCCTGCGCGGGTGCACCGCGCAACCTCCTGTTTCCTCGGTGGGAAACCAGGCATTCAGTAGCTATGTGCTGCAAGCATCTATTTCGGTGCTGACAAGACGCCTGATTTAGGTTAGGGTTCACTCTCGCTAGCCCATTCGTCAAAATCGGTGTTGCTGTTGACGTCTTTGCTCGGTGTGTACAAGACGCGTTTTTGGTTTTGGTTGACAATCCATTCCTTTCGGTCTTGTTCAGATATGAATGTTTGCTGCGCGCGTCTTTTTGATGTTGATACGGACAGTGGACCCAAAGCACAATGATTGGTAGTTGATCAGAAAAAGTAATCATTTTGACTGTTGCTGTAGGTGCTTTTCATACGGCCAGGTCATCTGAAGGTTTCCAGAGTTCCCGTTATCTCCCGCTTGTCAGGCTGCGGAGCCGGGACAGATTCGGCATACGCCGTCAGTGTACTTCCAACCATGTTCCTGACAATATGTGGTCCTATATCTGCATGCCGGGCTACTGCTGCCCGGCAGTGCAAGCACAACAAGGCGCATTTTGAGCGGGAGTCGCGCAGGGTATGAACCTGCTGCTTCACCATTAAGCTGTCAAACTTTGCTGTGAGCGCCTTTTTGTGCAAAACGAGATGCAAAATAATGATTTACAGTCATTGTCGATTTGCTGTAAGCATCTCCGGGCTTCAAGACACAGTTTTCCGTACATGGGGGAGTCGAACCCCCAATCCCTTGCCCCGAAAGCAAGTGCCGACCGACTCGGCTAATGCAATACTCATTGCTGCCTGTGTCTTATGATTACGACAAAGCACGATTCATTTAAAAGCTTATCGCCCCCTGTTGTTGCTGTTCGTGCTTTTCAGTGTCTGCACTATATCACCGGTCAAGCGGAAAATCTTGGAAAAAAAGTTGCGAACTCAGTTTTGAGCTCGCAACCTGTTCTGTACGTCCAGTCGCTGCCGGACCAATTTTATGAAGCTTTCCGGTTCGATAACGCGCAATACGGGGCCGAAGGAGAGCACGCGGATCAGCAGCTCGGTCTCGTCCTCCTGCTCGTAGGTCACAGTCAGACGGTAGCGGAGCTCGTCGAGCTTCTCCGTGGACTTCTCAAAATGCGAGAAGTGCAGCATGACCCGCTCCAGAGCGTTGCGCTCGTCCGTCAGTTCAAGTGTCAGCTTTTTCCGTCTGGGGGCTTTGGGCCTAAATTCCTCCTCCGTGTACGGGTCCAGCAGCTGGCAGATGCGGATCCGGCCGAGGTTGATGGTCAGGGGATTCCTCGATGAGAAGGAGATCAGGCGGAACTTATCGTCCTTGGAGGAGTATTCCAGTCTCACCGGAATGCATATCCACGACTGTCGGCGTCCGCGTCCGCTCTTGAAGCGGATGCGGAGTCTGCGCTTCTCATGGATCGCCGTGAGGATCATCCGGAAGACCTGCTGATACTCCGGATCCTCAAACGGATCACCGTCCGAGTATCGGTCGTAATAAACGAACGCATCCTGCGGATAGAGCGGCTCCACGTCCTCCAGTCCCGCGGCGTCCGGCGCGAACAGCGCTATGCGTGGATCCGAAAGTAGCGCTTTGAGCCAGCGCCGCTCCAGCGTGGTCAGCGGCATCGTCGGCGCGTGCTCCAAAACCGTGCTGTTGTCAGGGCGGAGGAGCGGCCAGATCCCGTTTTTGAGCGCGGCAGGGATCGTAAGCGTGCTCTCGGCAAACGCCTTTTCCCTGACAAGCTCGGTCATTTTTGCATCGGTCAGCGTACCGGCGGCGGCCTCCGTCAGGATTTCCGACACAACGGCGAAGTAGCGGCCGTAGATCTCATGGAACAGCATCGCTCTCACCTCCATACAAACGGAGCATTTCGTCGAGATCCTTATAAAAGCGTTCCGTGACGGACTTATCGGAGCACTCGAGCCGGACGATCCTGCCAATGAACGTGCGCAGCCACGGCAGCATCTCGCTCGCATCGTAGACGTCCGCCGAAAACCGACAGGTATGCTCGGCGATAACCTCCACGCGGCCGCAGCGCTTCTCACGCTCCAGCCGGTCTATGATGTATCCCTCGTCGTCTCCCACATGGACGTCCATCTCAACGTGGTCGATGTTGAAGCCGATGCCGGGCGACACTCCCCATAGATGCTCGCGGTACCTGGCGCAGTATTCCGCGAACTTGGGCGATTGCTCGACCGCGCCGGGCTTCACCGTCTGTATGCCGTCGATACGGAAGAACATCGGTTTTTTGAACTGATAGTGATAGCAGAGCAGATACTGGCGGCCGGACTGGGTGCTCACAAATACCTTGTCCGGGTATACCGTATGCTCTTTGGGCCCCTTGCTGCCCCGATGGCTCACCACACAGATGTCGATGGCGCGGTTCTCCTGCATTGCCGCAAGGATATCCGCCAGGATCTGGCTGTCCAGCGCGTGGAGGATGTAGTGGTGCTTAAATCCGAAAGGCGTCTCCGTTCCGTGAGGCGTGCGGTCCCGAAGGTACGAGCCGATTACCCCGAGCGGATCCTCTTCGGCGTAGAAATCAACCGCATCCCGCCAGGTTTCCGGATGGATGTCTTCTCCGCTGCGACGATAGACGTTCTCGCGTCCGCGCTTCTCACACGTCAGCAGTCCGAGCTCCGTATACTCCCTGAGCTTTTTGCGGACGGAGGACTCGTCGAGCGGCTCCGCGCCGTCGAACTCTGCGATGTATCTGGAGGCGATGAGCTCCGTGATCTCCGCAGCAGAGTACGCCTCGCCGCCCTGCAGCAGATCCATCACGAAGAAATGGAACGTGATGTCCCCGTTGGTGAAGGACTTCGCCTTGAACGCCTGATAGAGCGGATTTGAGGCAATGGAGCGGCTGTCGACAGAGAGATAGACATTCTTTCCCGAGCCGTCCTGGCGGAAGGACATGTAATCTCCCAGCCAGCTCTCAATGCGCCGGCGCTCGTTGTCATAGCTCCGGGCACTCTTCGTGGTGTAGTCCATACGGCTCTTGAAGCCGTAAACGTAAAACTGGCGCATATAGTCGCGGATACGTCCAAAGTCTTTAATAAGCTCGCTGTAGGCCATGCCTGCCTCCTTCCTCCGTTTCCCGATTATTCGTTAAAAATCATTATACCACGCATATGTCCTCATAAAAAGCGCCAATTTGGATGTCAACGCGTCGAGGGAGACTTACGCAGCGCTGCGCCGTTCCGTCGGCTCGGCGCTGCGCGCCTCTTCGCAGGGTTCTTCCTCGCATTCGAACTCGTCCGCTCCGTCGATCCAGACAATAAACTTCATGATGAGCCACGAAACATAGGTTGCGCCGAGGATGGCAAAAAACAATGCCAATGCATTCATAACGGATACCGCCTTTCTCCTGAACTGAATGAATCGTATCTCACACAGAGTCCAAATTTCAGGACTTAATCATCTGTTTCTGCCACTGTCAAATTCAAAAAATGTGCTCCGTGCTCCGGGCACATTTTTCAGTCCGTTCAATAGGACTCAATACTTGCTATTTTTCATTCAACGAAAATGCAGCAGAGCAAAGTCGCTATTCTGCCGGTATTAGCTACATAGCTTGCTATCTAGAGAGGAGGCGTACAGATATGCCGCTACCGCTTAGAACACCGGAAGAAATGTATGATTATTGCGTGAAGAACGACTGCAGATGGGGAATGACAAGGATCTGGGCAACAAAGCATTTTGAGCTGATAGTCAATTCTCTGAACCCAGATGAGAAGGTTTGCGCTGTTTTCATTGGCTTACAGATGGCGCTTATGTTCCAGACACTACGATTATCCTTGATGATCAAGCCGAAAAACCTTTTTATAGCACAGCGCATATTAAGACATCCAACCCGGAGGGCATTATCCAGAGAAATCAAACGAAAAAGGCCAATCTGACAAAGCTGCGCAAAGCTCGATTCATTTGGAATGATATCCCATATAGTGTTTTCTATATGTCTTGCAATCTTGATCACGCACTCTATAACAAGCTGAATCTTTCGGATGACGAGAAAGAGCGGTACGCCTTGCA
>JAFZQQ010000221.1 GCA_017620315.1 Oscillospiraceae bacterium
AAAACCCCAGGCGCCGCAGGTGCGGGGAACGCGGGCTGCGGCTTGATCGGCAGCAGCGCAAGCGGCATGCGGGCGGCGATGTATTCAAGCTTTTTGCGCCGGTCTGGTTTTTGAGGCACTATCCGTCAACACAACAATGTTTTTCTTTTTTTTGGAAGTCTGACACCGCGTTCACTTCCATATTGATTTTTGCCTTCTTTTTGCTTATAATTTTACCAGACCGACTGAAAGGAAGGAAAAATATGGACGACGGTATCGCCTATATCGAAGAGACGCGCTTCCGCAAAAAAGAGCTCATTTTCCGCGAGGGAGAAATCGGGAACTGTATGTTTGAGGTCGAAAGAGGCCTCGTCGGGATCTTTATCGATTACGGCAAGCCTACGGAGAAAAAGCTCACGGAGATCCCTGTCGGCAGCTTTTTCGGCGAAATGGGCATGGTGCGCGGTTTTCCGCGCTCGGCAAGCGCCGTTGCGCTCGAGAGCGATACGATCGTCAGCACGATCACCTGGGAGACGCTCGGGCTTTATTTCAAGCAGTCCCCCTCAAAGATCATCGGCATCATGCAGCAGATGGGACAGAGGATCCAGTCGCTTTCACATGATTATATGGGCGCCTGCAGCGCAGTGGAGTCGCTCACCGACCGCTGCAATTCGCTGAGCGATGAAAACAGAATGCTCCACAGGGAGCTTTCCCGCCTGCTCCCGCATGGTCCCGCGGCGCAGGAAAAGCCGGTCTGGCACAGCATCAACGGCGAGAGCGAGGAGGCCGAAAACGCACGCTTCCAAAGGTATATCCTCGAATACCAGAATTACCTTTTTGCAACCAAAAAGCAAAAACAGTCCACCTAAACGCGCAGCAAAGCAGGTTGCAAATCATTTTGACCCATTTAAGGGACGGCGTTTGCCGTCCCTTTTTCCATATTTAGTGGCTTTTGCGGCGCTTAAACGCAACATGTCGGGCAATGGCAAAAACGCAACAAACGTTCACAAATCGTTTACACAGGCAAGTATTGACATTGCGGGATTCCGGTGCTACACTGCGCTTAGCACTCAGGGTAAAAGAGTGCTAAAAGGGATGTGTCGGGATGGAATTGAGCGAACGCAAAAAGCAAATACTGAAAGCCGTCGTCGAGCATTACATCGATTCCGCCGAGCCTGTCGGCTCAAAGACGATCTCAGAGGAGCTGGGCGTCTCGTCGGCGACGATCCGCAACGAATTTGCCGAGCTGTGTGAGCTTGGTTATCTTGAGCAGCCGCACACCTCCGCGGGGCGCATCCCCTCCCCTTCCGGCTACAGGCTCTACGTCAACGAGCTTATGGAGCGCCGCTCCCTCACTCCGCAGGAGACCGAGGGTATCGACGAGGCGCTGCGTGGAAAGCTGGAGGACATGGGCGGCGCGATGACGAACGCGGGCCAGCTTGTCTCGTCGATCGTCAACTACCCCGCATACAGCGTCACAAGCGGCAACTCCGCACTGACCGTCGAACGCTTCGAGTTGTTGAGCGTGGACGAAACGAGCTTCATCGCCGTCGTAATGACGAGCGACAAGAACGTAAAGAGCCAGCTTCAAGGCTCTGAGCTGCGGTTTGATCCCGCGCATCTGTCAGACCTGAAGAACCTTTTGAACACACACTTTGCCGGCAAGAGCCGCGAAGAGATGAGCGCGCACCTGATGAGCGTGAGCGACCAGCTTTCCCCCGAGCTCTTCCTAGTGCTTTCAAAAACCGTCGAGTACGCCTCGGGAATACTGGAAGAGGCGTCGAAGCGCGACGTTGAGACCACTGGCGCGAGCCGGATACTGAAAATGCCTGAGTACCGCGACGTTGACCGCGCGCATGAGCTGATGACCTTCCTCGTTGACAACAAGGAGAACCTGCCCGTCCCGGAGGACGGAGTGCCGCTGAAGATACTGATCGGCCCGGAAAATGTGAACGAGGCGCTTCGCGACACCAGCGTCGTCGTCGCGAGCTATGACATAGGCGACGGAATGAGAGGCCTTGTCGGGGTCGTCGGGCCAACGCGAATGGACTACGCCACCGTCACCGCGAGGCTTTCGTATTTTGCCGAGAGCCTCACAAAGATGTTCGGAAAGGGGCTCCCCTCACCGGAGGAATGAGCCGCCGATAACCAAAGGAGACGATAAGAATGTCAGAAAAGGAAAAGAAGGACAGGGAGCAAGAGGAGGAAAAGCTCCCCGATGAACAGACGGCCTCCGACAACGCATCCGAAGCAGACGCGCCGGAGCCCGCCGCGGAGGCCTCTCCCGCAGAGCCGGAGACCTTCACCGTAACCAAAGAGCAGATGGAGAAGATGGAGGCGCTCGCAAAGGAGCTCTCGGAGCAAAAGGACGCTTTTCTCCGTCTTGCCGCCGAGTATGACAATTACCGTAAGCGCACCTCCAAGGAAAAGGAGACGACTTACGCGAACGCGAAGATAGACACGCTCATCGCAATGCTCCCGGTCTATGACAACCTTGAGCGCGGGCTCGCGCAGTACAAGGACGAGGAGGCAGAATCCCCGCACCGCAAGGGGCTTGAGATGATCTTCTCTCAGTTTAAGGAGAGCCTTTCCAAGCTGGGCGTAACGACGATAGACGCTGTCGGACAGCCCTTTGATCCCGAAAAGCACAATGCCGTGATGCACGTTGAGGACGAGAACGCCGGAGAGAACACCGTGGTCGAGGTTTTGCAGCAGGGCTTCATGCTCGGCGAGAAGGTGCTGCGCTTCGCCATCGTAAAAGTGGCTAACTGAGCGCGTTTGAAACGTTTTTCACGTGAAACATTTTCATTTGTTTTTCATTAAATTAAGAGATATAAGGAGGCAATCATCATGTCTAAAGTAATCGGAATCGATCTTGGCACCACCAATTCCTGCGTCGCGGTGATGGAGGGCGGCGAGCCCGTCGTTATCGCCAACGCCGAGGGCAACCGCACCACGCCGAGCGTCGTCGCGTTCTCGAAGACCGGCGAGCGCATGGTCGGCCAGGTCGCCAAGCGCCAGGCAATCACCAACCCCGATCGCACTATTTCCTCGATCAAGCGCGAGATGGGCACCGACCATCGCGTGACCATCGACGACAAGAAGTACACTCCGCAGGAGATCAGCGCGATGATCCTGCAAAAGCTCAAGGCGGACGCCGAGAGCTACCTCGGCGGCACGGTCACCGAGGCGGTCATCACC
>JAFZQQ010000222.1 GCA_017620315.1 Oscillospiraceae bacterium
CTGGGCTTCTATGACGAGAACGGCCTCGCGGCGATCCTCGACCTGATCACGGATTATCCGGACGCCGGCAGCGCCTTCATCGGCTGGTTCATGGTCGACGCGCAGCTGCAGGGTCAGGGCATCGGCTCGCAGATCTTCGCCGATCTCCGCGCCGCGATGAAGGCCCAGGGTTACGATTATCTCTCGCTCGCGGTGCTGCCCGAGAACACCGAGGCGATCAGCTTCTGGCAGAAGCAGGGCTTCCGGTTCTCCGGGGAGGATAAGCCCTGGAACGGCAGGACCGTTTCGGTCATGGAACGCGATATTTGACCTCAGGCCTCCGGCGGCTTGACCTCCGCAGGCTGCACGGTTTTCGCCCTGCGTCTTCTGCGCCGCGCCGCGCTTCTGAAATGCTTTCTGTAGCTCTTCACATCGGCGGACTTTACCTTGCAGTTGCAGCGGTGGCAGATGATGCAGGCATTGTCCCAGGTGCGCTCAAGCTCGTCGTCTATCCGGCGAAGGACGCCGTTCTTGATCGGCGCGTGGCAGACGTAGCAGCGCCCCTGCTGGCGCTCGCGCAGCTTGTCCTTGTTTTCAAGGAACGCGAGTATGTACGGCTCCACCGCTGTATAGGTCGCGCGCAGCTTGGCTCTTTTCGTGCGGCTGACGTGCAGCGTGTCCACCCGTATGATGGATTCCTCCTTGTGCTCGTTGCAATGTCGGTGTGTCTTGACGGTATTGCGCGGGGAAGTTATGCGCCGTCTCAGCTCGCGGAACTCCGCCTTGTCAAGATACTTCTCGTTCCATTTGTAAATTGCCTGCGGGATGACGTGATCTATCGTCACACCGTTCGTTATCGGCTTTCCGCAGATGGCGCACACCGGCTCGGCCGGTGCCGCGTCGTCTTTTTTTATCTCTTTTGTCATAGTCACTTTCCTAATCTTTTGTAAGCGTGGCGTCCACCGCGCGGATAAACGCGCTGCGCATGCCGGCCGCCTCCAGCGCAGCTACGCCGCGTATCGTTGTCCCTCCGGGCGAACATACCGCGTCCTTGAGCGCACCGGGATGCGCCTTCGGATCGCGCAGGACCATCTCGCCCGCGCCGATCAGCGTTCCCGCCGCCAGCTCATATGCCGCGCGTCTGCCAAGCCCGTTCTTGACCCCCGCGTCGCCGAGAGCCTCGACGACCATGTACAAAAACGCGGGGCCGCAGCCGGAGATCGCGCTTGCCGCGGGTATCTTCGCCTCCGGCAGCTCCACGACGGTCGAAACCGAGGCGAGCAGCGTTTTCAAAAGCTCGCGCTCGCAGCCGGTGAGGTCGTTTTCCTCGGCAAGCAGGACCGTGCCCCTGCCGACCTTGACCGGCGTGTTCGGCATGATGCACTGCACTCTCACGCCGTCGCCCAGCAGACGCTTGAAATCCGCAAAGCCCCACGTGTTCACGATCGAGACAAGCGCCTTTCCACCAAGCTCAAGGTCGTTGAGCGCCTGCTCGACCTGATAGGGCTTGCAGGCGAGAACGATCATCTCGCAGCGCTCCGCCAGCTCGTGCGCGCTTTCACAGGCCCGCACTCCGGTCTCCTCCGCGCGGGCGCGAAGCTTGTCCGCGTGCGGCGCCCAGGCGTACTGCGCCACCGCGCCGCTTCTCACCTCGCCGCAGTAATCCGAAAGCCCCTGCGCGATCGCCGAGCCCATCTGTCCGAAGCCGATATATCCTATGTTCATGCCGCCGCCTCCGTGAAAATTGTCGATTTGTTGCATTATACAATATCCGTCTCCTTTGCGCAACATAAAAAAACTGCCGGCGGGTTTTTCGTTCCCGCCGGCTCAACGCTATATTTTCAGCTTTTTGTCACGTCGTTGATCCACGCGCGTCCGTCGGCGCAGACGACAAATCCGCTCACCTTATCGCTCGTCGCGATAAAGATACCGTCGGAATAGAGCGAGATCGCCTTAAAGTCCTTCGCAAGTATATCCGAGGCTATCTCATAGGCGCGGATACGCTCGTCGACGTTGGTCTCCTCGCGCGCGGCGGAAAGCTGCGCGGTCAGCTCGGGATCCTCCCACTGGTATCCGGATTCCGTGGTAAACGCCCATGAGAGTATGATCGCATCCATCCACTCATAGGTGCGCGTGCCGATGGTGTATTCGTCAGCGCGCATAAGCTCTTTGATATAGTCCGCCTCGCACTCGATGATCTTCACGTCGGCTCCGACAGCCGCAAACTGCTCGCGCAGCACCGGCCCCGCCGCCTGGAAGGTCGAATTGTCCGAGGGGATGAGCATTTCAAGCGTCAGCTTTTCGCCGTTCTTGTTCAGAATTCCGTCGCCGTCAGGATCGCTCCAGCCCGCCTCCGCGAGCAGGTCGCGCGAGCGCTGGGGATCGTATTTGAGCTCCTGCGCAAGCTTTGCCTCCTCCGCCTCGCTGTGGCAGAACTGCGACTCCGAAAGCAGGCAGTAGGTCGGCGTGACGATCCCGCCGAGCGCGGCGTTGATCGCGTCGCGGTCGACCGCGTAGGTAAGCGCCTGACGCACACGGATATCCTCAAGGATGCCCTTTTCGGTCTGGAGGTTCAGATAGGAAACGCCGGTGAGCATGCAGTCATAGGTCTTGACGCCCGAGGTCGACTTCAGTCCGGCGACCTTCGGTGCGGGCACATTGAAGATGATATCCGCCTCGCCGTTCAAAAGCGCACTGACCATCTGGTCCCCGTCCGGAATAAAGCGCACGACGACCTTCTCGGCAAGGGGCGCGCCGTGGTTGTTGAGCTCGGGGTTGTTCGTGCGGAAATACTCGTTGCGTTTGAGCGTGATATGCGAGCCCGGCACCCATTCCTCAACGCAGTAAGCTCCGTTGCCGACGGGCTTGCGGTTGAACTCCCACTCGCCGATCTCCTCGGCCACCTTTGTATCGACTATGCCGCCGAACATGACCGCGAGATCCGACCAGATATAAGGCGCGGGGCTTGAGAGCATGAAGCGCACGGTGCGCGCGTCCGTCACGCGGATCTCGCGCACGGCTTCAAGGTCGCTCGCGTAGTCGCTCATTTCAAGGAAACGCTCAAAGGACGCCTTGACAGCCTCCGCGTCAAGCACGTCGCCGTTGCTGAACCTTGCGCCCTCGGGCAGCACGAATTCCAGATACTCGTCCGTCGCCGTAAATGACTCGGCAAACGCGGGCTGGACGTCGGAAAGGTCGGTGCCGTAGACGACCAGCGGCTCAAAGATCAGGTCATGCACCACGTTCGCCCAGCCGATCTGCTGGATGTCCAGTCCCTCGACCTCGTCCTGGATGGCGATGACCAGCTCCTCCCGCTGCGAGGCGCTCTCCGGCTCCGCAGTCCCCTGCCCCGTTCCGCCGCCGTTTTCCTTCCCGCCGTTTCCGGCGCAGGCGGTCAACAACAGGCAGAGCGTCAAAACAAATGAGATGAACGATATGCGTTTCATATTGATCCTCCCCGTACTGACATACGCAAAATGAGATGAATGTATCGCATCTGCCGCGTAAGCGGCAAGCAAAACGGCATTTTCAATCAGCGTTTTTCGCCGAAACCGCTTTGCCCTGTGGCAGAGAGCCGTCCCGTTCCCTGTCGCTTCCTTTTGACATTCTATCATATCTTTTCGCAAATGCAAGCTGTTTTCCGACTCCGCTCTTTTCCGCACTTGCATTGTTTCGGTTTTATGGTATCATCAGTATGGAAATGCCAGTCCCTTCCCGGCGCGGTCCGGGACGGAAACGGCAGGGA
>JAFZQQ010000223.1 GCA_017620315.1 Oscillospiraceae bacterium
CCGTCGGACACGGTCTCAGCGTACTGTGTGCGCTCCCAGTGCGCGTAGATATAGCAGTCCGCTTCAAATACGCGCCCGGGCTCCACGCGCTCGCCGCCCTGCGCCGCGGTGTACCAGCCCAAAAAGCGCCAGCCCGGGCGCTCCGGCTCCGCCGGCAGCTCGCCGAGCGCCCAGCCCTCCGCTTCGGTGATCCGGTAGTATTCCGGGCCGCGGTTCTTTCCGCCGCAGGCGACGACGCCTATCGTCCGCGCCCTCACCCAGTTGGCATACAATGGCAGGCTTACGTCCAGAGTCAGCACGGTGTCCTCGGTCACGCGCTCCCCCGCGCCGTTGCGCGCGGTGTACCAGCCCTCGAAGCGATAGCCCTGTTTCTCGGGGATCGGCAGCGGGCCCATCGGCTCGTTGTAAAAGGCGATGCGCCAATAGTAGCTGTTCCCGTCGGTCACCGGCTGCACCGCGCAGGTGTGATAGGGGGCGTTGCCGCCGTTTATATATGCCCTTATAAGGCCCTCGTTTCCCGCGCCGATGATCATCGAGAGTATCTCATCGTGTGTGCCGCGCAGCACCGCGGAGGTTAGGCCGCCGCCAAAAGCGCCTCTCTCGATCTGCGTCAGGCTTCCCGGCAGGCTGACGCTTTTGAGGGATGAGCAGTCGGTAAAGGAGGACTGCTGTATTGTTGTGACGCCGTCCGGGATCGTGACCGATCCCAGCTTGGAGCATCCGTTGAAGGCAGCGTATCCGATGGTGCGCAGGCTGTCCGGCAGGGTGATCTCCCGGATACCGGCGCAGCCCTCAAATGCCTGATCGCCTATTGCAACCGTGCCGGGTTTCACCGCGACGCGTTCCTTCGCAAGAGCGCACGGCGCTTTGATCAGCTTGTCTCCCTTATACAGCACGCCGTCGTAAGCGCTGAGGTACGGATTCGACGCGGGGACGGCGATCTCCTTCAGATTCGAGCAGCCATAAAGCGCCTCCGCATGGACAAACGCCGTGCCGGAGCTCAGTGTCAGCCGTTCCAGATTTTTGCAGTCAAGAAAGGTGTAGTACCCGACGCTGCCCAGACTGTCCGGCAGGGTGATCTCCTTCAGGCCGGTACATTCCGCGAACACGCCGTAATTCAGTGAGGTAATGCCCTCCTCCAGCACCACGGAGGTAAGGCCCGTGCATCCGGAGAATACCCCGCCCTCCAGACTGTAAACTCCGGCGGGGACGCGTATCTCCCGAAGGCCGGTGCATTTGTAAAACGCCTCGTCTCCCACCAGCGAAATGTTTTTGGGAAAGTGAAATTCCGTCAGTCCCGTGCAGAGGGAAAACGCCCTTGCTTTGATTGTCCTGACGCCGTCATGCAGCTTGACCTCGCTCAGCGCGGAGCAGCCGTAGAGCAGCTCCGCGCTGACATAGTCCATCCCCAGAGGAAGCGTAAAGCTTGTGAAGGGGCAGCCGGTAAAAACTCCCGTGCCCATATCGGTGATCGAGTCCGGCAGCTTGACAGTCTTCGGCAGAGAACCGCAGCTTGTAAACGCCTGCGTTCCGATCTTTTGAAGCTTGGAGGGGAAGTTGATGTCCGAAAGAAGGCCGCAGCTGCGGAAGGCATAGGCTCCAATCTCCAGCAGCGACTTGGGAAGCACCGCCTTTTTAAGCGTGCGGCAGCCGTCAAAGGCGCCTCCGCCGAGCAGCGTGATCCCTTCCCCGATCTTGACCGTTTCTATCTCGGACATATGCGCGCTCCACGGCAGGTCCTCGCCCAGATACTCCTCCATGGCACCGCTGCCGGTCACGGTCAGCGTGCCGTCGGCAAAGCTCCAGTGGAACGAGCCGCCGAAGTCGCCCCCGTCCGCGGCGCGCACGGGAATCAGCAGCGCCGCCGGCAGCAGCGTCAGGCACAATGCGCACAGCAGCGCGATACCGATGATCTTTCTCTTCATTCCGCATGCCTCCGTCCAATCAATTAATTCATCGCTCCCGCGTTCAGCTCGAAGAGCTCGTCGATGCGCCTTCGCAGCGCGGAGTGCGCCTTGAGTCCGGGATCGCCGGCGAGAAGCTCCTCCGCCGCGGCGCGCGCCTCGTGCATGAGCTCCATGTCGCAGGTGAGGTCCGCCACCTTCAGCGAGGGAAGCCCGTGCTGGCGCGAACCGAAAAAGTCGCCGGGTCCGCGCAGCTTCAGATCCTCCTCCGCGATTTCAAAGCCGTTTCCGGTCTTCGTCATCACCGCGAGGCGGCGCTTGTTGTCGTCGCCGGTGTTGTCGGAGACCAGTATGCAGTACGATTTGTGCTTCCCGCGGCCGACGCGCCCGCGCAGCTGGTGGAGCTGCGAGAGCCCGAAGCACTCCGCGTTCTCGATGAGCATGACTGTCGCGTTCGGCACGTCCACGCCCACCTCGACCACGGTGGTCGAGACGAGGATATCGATTTTCCCATCGGCGAAATCGCGCATGACCGCGTCCTTTTCCTTCGCCTTGAGCTTGCCGTGGATCGGCGCGACGCGAAGCTCCGGGAAGACCTCGCGCTGAAGCTTTTGGGCGTACTCCGTGACCGCCTTGCGCTCGTCGGGCAGCTCGTCGTTCTCCGCGACCATCGGGCAGATGATATACGCCTGCCTGCCCTCGCCGACCTGCTTTTTCAAAAAGGTATAGATGCGCTCGTGATAGCTTGTGTTCACGGCAAAGGTGTCGATTTTCTGCCGTCCCGGCGGAAGCTCGTCAATGAGCGATACGTCCAGATCGCCGTAGATCATCAGCGCCAGCGTGCGCGGTATCGGCGTCGCCGACATGACCAGCAGATGCGGGTTTTCGCCCTTGCCGCTGAGCAGCGCCCTCTGCGCGACGCCAAAGCGGTGCTGCTCGTCGGTGACGACAAGACCGAGCTTTTTGTATCTGACGTCCTCGGAAAGCAGCGCATGCGTCCCGATGGCAAGCGTCAGCTCGCCCGAGCAAAGCCGCTCCACAAGTTCTCTGCGCGCCTTTGCTCCCGTTGCAGCGGTCAGAAGCGCACAGCTCACGCCAAGACTTTCCAAAAGCGGCAAGAGCGTCTTGTAATGCTGCTCCGCGAGAATCTCCGTCGGCGCCATGAGCGCGCTTTGCAGCCCGCTTTGCGCCGCAAACCATATCGCCGCGGCGGCAACCATCGTTTTGCCGGAGCCCACGTCGCCCTGAACAAGCCGATTCATTGCCCTGCCTGACGCCATATCGCGCGCGCAGTCCTCCGCCGCACGTCTCTGCGCGCCGGTGAGCGTGAAGGGCAGCGCCGCATAAAAGGGTTCAAGGCTCACCGCCTCGCAGCGCTGTCCGTCGGCGGCGCCGCGCCGCTCGCGCAGCAGCCGGAGCCCAAGCGTGAGAAGATAGAGCTCCTCGAACACCAGCCGCCGCCGCGCGACCGAAAGCGCCTCGTCGTCCGCGGGAAAATGCACGTTCTCATAGGCGTAGCGGATGTGGCAGAGCCGATGCTCGGCGCGCACGTCCTCGGGCAAAAATTCCTCCAGCTCGTCGGCGCAGGCGTCAAGCCCCTTGCGAATGGAATTGCACAGCACGTTCTGGCTCACGCCCGCGGTGAGCCTGTAGATGGGCACGATCCGCCCGGTGACGCGATTCTCGCCCACACGCTCAAAAAGCGGGTTCGACATCTGCCGCCGCAGCAGGTTCCCCTCGGCCTTGCCGTAGAAAACGTACTCCTCTCCCACCCGCAGGCTTTTCCTGATATAGCTCTGGTTGAAAAACGTAATATCCAGCGCCGCACTCTCATCCACCGCGCGAAGCTTAACGAGGTCCAGCCCCTTTCTGATATGGGAAAGCCTCGGCTCCGCGGCGACAAGCGCGCGCACGCAGGAGTATTCCCCCGGGACGAGCTCCGATATGCGTTTTAACTCGCGTCTGTCCTCATAGGCGCGGGGAAAG
>JAFZQQ010000224.1 GCA_017620315.1 Oscillospiraceae bacterium
CGCCTTTCAGGACCAGTTTTCCGATCTCGGGACCGATCAAGTCCGACTCCCCCAAGCTGAGCGTGAAGGGCTGCTCGCTGTATATGATAAATACAGTGAACGACGGCGAGACTGCCGCCGCTAAGGATTTCGTGCGTTCCTCGGGCACAGCCGCGGGCGGACTGGTCGGTCGCGCGGCAATGGCTGAGCTTGAAAACTGCTTTGCCGCAACCGTCGTAAGGGGCAAATATTATGCCGGCGGACTTGTCGGCTCGGCCGATACTCTCAGCGCAACACGCTGCTACGCGGACTGCTACATCGCCGCTGAGTCCGGCATCGGCGGACTTGCGGGATACATCAAAGCGGGAGGGGCCTTTACGACCTGTTACTCCGCCGGATTTATTCTCAACGAGGGGGTCGGTGCTGCAAAGGCCGGAGGCTTTACACCGTCTGCCGCGTCTGTCAGTTACGGCTACAGTGTGTTCTGCTATGACGACGCCATCCATCTTACCGCAAAGCCTCTGCCGAATGGAAGCACGGAGAACGTTCCAACGCCGATAGAAGGGCTTAAAAAGTATGCGCTTGTCGGCTCCGGTTCCGTTTCCGGCGGCTATTACGTCTATTCCGGCGTGGATCAGGAGGCCGGTGCCGTGAAGCTTTCCGGCGAGGAACTCGCCGGCATGTCCATCTCGGGCTTTGAAAAGGGGATTGCCGCGGCGAATAACTATTTGCTCACCGGCGGTCTTACGCTGACCGAGAATTACACCTATCCGAAGCTTTCCGGCCTGACCCATTACAATGATTTCTACGCAGTCGAGTCCGAGGATGCCGCGAAAGTCTCGCTTTACCGCGTTGCGCTCAGAGGCGTGGATCCCATCACGGTTTCCGAGAGCATTCACCCCTACAGCAAGACCAATCTCGGCGATTATGTTTACGCCAACTTCTACTCCGGCGTCGCGCGCAACGAGGTATTTGTTGGCTGGCTGGACGAGGACGGGCTTGCCGCGATCAAGGGGCTCAGCGCAAGCGGAAGGGCCGACCTGTGCAAGGAGCTTGACAAGCTGACGATTACCGACGCAAGCCTTGCAAACGGCGACGTGAAGACGGTATTCGGCACGGTTCTCGACTATGAATACGAAGACGGTCGGATGAAGATCAGCGTCAAGGACAAGAACATCGACGAGGATGATCCCAAGCTCTATGCGCTTTATCGTGAGATAACGCCGTTTGAGGTCAATGTCCGCTTCATGAGCTTTGACCTTGACAGCTTTGTCGAGACCAAGGACGCCGATGGCAAGCCGACCAAGCTTTACCTTGACGTGACGGCGCAAAGGTATCTCGGCGGCTTCGCAATACGCCAGGATATCATTTACACCGTCAACCCGCTGATCGACGAGAACTACAAGACGGACACCCGCGTGGTAAAAAACATAAATGACATTGTCGGCAAACGTCAGGATACCGGCGAGAGCACGGGCTATGCCGTTGTTGACGCCGCGTGGCTCCTTGAGCAGTATTCTACCACTCTCGGACAGGATCTGAGCAGGTTCAAGAGCGCGGCAGCATTTACGGAGTCCGAACTTGCCGATTACAAAAAGGTCGTGACCGTCGATCCCGGGCTCTACAACAATACAAGCAAGACTCTGACCGTGAAGCTCGACGAGCCGCGCACTTACGTCGTGCTCTGCGGCTCCGGCCTGATCGACGTGCCTGTGAAGATGATTTTCACCGATTGCAAGGTCGAAGGCGGCGACAGGACGGGCGACAAGGCTCTGGTGCTCGACAAGAGCTTAAAGGATCCGTACAAGGAGCTCAGAGATATCCTTAAAAACGAGAAGACCGAGTACAAGAAGGGCACTGACTTTACGGTCACATACTGGATGAAGCTCACGCCGAACGTGGTCATGTGGTCTGAGATACCTTCGTTCGAGAGCGAGGGCTTCAAGCTGGACAAGAATGATCCCGAGAAGATCAAGAACCAGCTTATCCTCAACGACAAGGATCATGTCACCGTATCGGGCAACGTGATGACCTATAAGTCCGAACTGGCGCCTGTCATCACCTATGACCGCATCTTCTTCGAACTGGCCTATGACCTCAACGGCGGCGTCTGCAATCAGTATCTGAAGACGAGCGGCGGAGCGATAGTCACCGACGGCAGCGGAAAACCGATGTCGAACGCCGCGGCTCAGATCGACCCAATCGAGGATATGATAAGCGGACAGAAGCTCAGCGAGTTCCTGCCGGTGAACGATGCGGATGCGGCGAAGCTCAGCGATCAGGCGAAGAAGTACGGATATATGTCACGTCCGGGCTACAAGCTTACGGGATGGAAGTTCTATAAGCTTGCCGACTACGGCAAGGGGAACGCCGAAGAGGTCTCGCGCGTGATCAACGAGAGCAACGGCTTGATAACCAAGGAATATCACATGCCGGCATACAGCGTGATCGCAGTTGCACAGTGGTCTGAGCATGTCGAAGCGCCCATACGCGTGGAGATCTATATTCAAAACGTGACCGACAGCTGTAATGCCGCTGCCGCCGACAAGACATACTCTTTCTACACGGCCTATGAGCTGAGCAAGGAGAGCAACAACAGCGTTCCCACCGTTTCGACTTACGCGGGCTACGATTATAATACTCTTTTGACTGAGGTGTACAAGAAAAAAACAAACAGCATTACGCTCGGCACTGACGACCGTGAGTATCTGCGCGACCCGACAGAAAAAAAGAGCGTGAATGGAACCATCCTGAATCCGCAGATCATATTCAACAACGCCAAGACTACCGGAAGCTCGAACGGAACAAATGTGCCCTACACGCTCGACACCACCGGCACCGCGGTGTTCAAGCTGTATTACGACAGGCAAAAGGATACTTTCATCTTTGAATCAGACTCCGGTATAGAGTCCGCCCGTGCAAAAAAACAGCATTTTGATCCGGGCAGCGGCAGCGGCTATGTGTGGGTAAGCGCTCCGTATGAAAAGAACGGTTCGTATTACTTTGACCGTGACTGGGACTGGGATGGCCCGGTATGGGGGCACTATGAGTATTCCGACCCGATGTACCTGCTCAAGGACGGGCTGATCGACGACTATTTTGAAAACAACGCCAGCGTTGACCTGACCGACAAGAGCAACTATGAGCTCGCAACCGCGGGAAGGCTTGTCGACTCCAAATACACCTTTGTAAAGCGCGTCGATGAGCTTGGCGGGCATTATTACGTCCCCTTCTATGACAGCGGAGATCTGATCGCGGCGGAAAACGGCAATTATAAAACGCGCATCGACGGCGTCGGTCTGACGCAGAACGGCGCGTCCATCTCCGGACTGTACGAGCAGCCGCTTTCCCTCGCGTACGAGCTTGCCAAGGACGACCCGAACGACCACTCAAAGTGGGAGTGGCCCGGGAAGGGAGAAAACGGCGAGTGGAATTGCGATTGGAAAGGCTATTATCTCAATAATAGCGGAGGTTATACTGAATTAGCAGGCGGCGGCTACATTTTCGAGTTTTTCAGCTATTTCTATGTGGACAGGTGGATTGACTACAGCAGCTCGTGTGGGGCGTCCACAATAAAGTTCAAGGCCTTAAGTTCCGATGACGACATGACCGTAAAATATTACCTTGAAACGGACGACGCTTCGGGAAACAGCACTTACGACACCAACCCTGCGTTTGTATGGAAGACGACGCGTGACGATTTTATACTTGATAACAAGTATGACGGCTATACTGTCTGCGGTTACAAGAAGAATGGCGGCAGCTTCCAGTCTGCGTCTGCGGGGTATACGATTCAAAATGGGTGGGGGATATTTGTTGAGAAGAATAACAATCTCGAGATATTCTTCAAGCGCAACAGTTACACCGTCTATTACAATGACATCAGACAAAATCAAACAAAGACTTATCTCTACGGACGGACGCTCAACTATTTGCCGGATATTAATACCGGGAACGAGAATGATTACCGCCCCGCGAGCATGAGCAGCGCATGCCACTTCCGTGGATGGTATACCGAGTCCAACGGCGGAGGGCAGAAGCTTGAGATCAAGAACGGAAAGGTCTGTGCGGTTTCCGTTGACGGTACCGAGACAGAGGTCACAATGCCCTCGAACAACCTGACCGTATTTGCCCTCTGGACGACCGACGAGGTCGAGGTTCAGTTCTATAGCCGCGTTCCCGGTCTGTCGGGTGAGGCTCTGCTGCTGACGCAGGAGGAGCGCAACGCAGGAAAGGTCGTACCGACCGCCAAGGTGAATCTGTACGAGCAGATAGAGCAGGGCGTCTTTGCGGATATCTACTCCCGCTGGGCGGCAAAGGCAGGGTATAACGGCGAGACAATTACCGCCGACGGCAAAACGTACGAATTCAAGGGCTGGTACCGTACACCCGGAAACAGCGTGCCAGAAAGCGACAGCGCGCTCAAACAGAGGTTCTATGAGCAGGAGTATGTTACGACTCCGGGAACCTTTGTCCTTGCCGCAAAGTGGACACAGAAGACGGGCATGGCGTACTATAATGTGCGCTGCATACTGCTTGACGCAAACGGCAAGATCGTCGGGAAACCGGTAATACTCGAGAAGTACGATGAGGCGACGGTCGGCGAGCCTCTGAACGTCCCCGCGCCCAGCACCGTAAAGTATCCGCAGCTGGAAGGCTATTATCCGCTCAAGAGCTTTGCGTATATGGAAAAATTCGACCCGTCGGAGAACGACACAGTGGAGTTCTACTATCAGGTTGCGCAGAGCTGGCCCTACACGGTGCGGTACATTGCGAAGCTTGCCGGACTTCCGGGCTCGACGCAGAAATCGTTTGACATGATCTTCATGGAGCAGACTCTAAGAACGAATAAAGAGGAGGCTCGTGTGCAGCCCGTAGACGTCGAAGGCTTTATCCTGACTCCCGACGACCAGGCTCAGCAGATGATCAAAAAGGACGCCGCAGAGGACAAGAAGGTCGCGACCTTCTACTACGTCATCGACATGGACAGCATTACGACCGCGACGGACGCAAGCTGGACGCAGGGGAGCCTGAATCTTCCGAAGCTTGTGACGATCAAAAACGGCACGGAGAACAAGCTCGAGAGCAAGACGGAGAACTATGAGGTCATCACCTTCTACAGTCTACAGGGCAGCGCGACGAGATTCGATAAGGTCTCCGATCTGCTCAATAAGGGCAAGGCCGGAGGGACAATGCTTGACGCGGGCAACTACAAGGTCAGCATTTCCATTGAGCTGTGGAACAGCGACGGCCAGCAGGTCATCATCTATACCGGCACCGCCGATCTTGAGGTCAAATGAGCGCGGGAGCTGAACGAACGGAGGAAACAGGCGTGAAGCGAGTCAGAGAAAAACTGAAAAGCAACTCGGGCCTTACCGCTATATTTGCGCTCGGCGCGTTTCTGTTCGCAACGCTTGTGAGCGTCGCAATTATCGACGCCGCGATGAACAACGCCAAACGCGTCGAGGGGCAGCTGAAGGAGCAGGCAAGCAACATGATCGTCACCTCCGGCGCCACGCTGCTGCGTCAGACGCTTGAGGATCAGAGCATTACGATCATTCAAAAGCTGTCGCCTGTCGATGAGAGCGTGGAGCTTGAAAGAACATACGGCGACGGCAGCAGCAGGGATCTCCTTACCCGCGCGCTCGCGGACGCCATTCTAGACTGGCGCTGTGGCGGCGGGGGCTTCCCCTGCGAGCTCTCGATGAAGGTGGACGGCGCGCCGGAGATGGATCTGACGGTCGTCGTGATGTACGACGGCTCCAGACTTTCGATGGCACTGAAGCCCGCCGATGAAGAGGCTGCAAAGACCGCGAAGCCGATGACGCTTGTTTTTGATGGGGCGCAGATGCTTATCACCAAGACGCCGATCTATAAGATCGAATATGTGCAGATAGGCACGACCGAGAGCGGAGAGCCTATCGTGATGGAGACCTATGTGCTTGATTACTGGGAGCAGACTTCAATGGTGGGTTTTTCCGCGGGCAGCGTTAGAGTTGAAGCAAAGGGGGCGGAGTGAGATGAAAAGGCTTATTGAGCGGCTCAAAAGCCGCAGCGGAGAATCCCTGACGGAGAGTCTTATCGCATTGGTCATCATTTCCTGCGCCTCGCTGCTGCTCGCGGGGGCCATTACCTCCGCGGCAAGACTTAACGATAAGCTCAACAACAAAACCGGAAGCGACGAGGGTAAGATCGTCACGTTTTCCCAATATCAGGGGGAGCCGGTGGAGGAGTTCAAAACGGTAACTCTCAAGGGCAGTGTTTTGGGCAGCACGCTGGACAGTGACAGCCGCCCGACTGACGGCGTGATCGTGCTGGGGTATAAAAGCGAAAGCGGAGCGGAGCTTTCATACACGGTGACGCTGTACAAGGATAAGGGGGATATGATGTACTATGAAAAGAATTAGCGTCATATCCCGCACCGGCCGCAAGCTGAAAGCGCAGGGCGGATTCACAATGGTCGAGCTGCTTGTTACGGTTATCCTTATCACCATTGTGGGCGGAGTGATCACTGCGACCGTCAATATAGCGACACAGTCGCTCAAGAACGGCTCGCAGGAGTCCGACGCGCAGCTTTTGTGTTCCGCGCTTTCGGTTTTTATGCAGGACGAGCTGACCTATGCGGGGAAGGTGAACGCAACAAGCGGCAAGACGGTGGAGTTTACCGACAACGCAAGGGGGCTTGGCAAAAAGTGCTCTTTCAGAACGAACGGCGACGGGCATCTGGTCATGACTTATTATAAATCGGGTACGATAGAAGAGTACGACCCTGTCGGAGCGGGCGACTATGGCGGTAAAACTGCGCATAAAAGCTTTCGCGCCGTGCAGGAAGTCACGATAGAGGGCAAGCTGCTAAAGGTCTACGTCGCCGTGATCGACGCGAACAGCGGTATCGAAATAGCTGAGAATACCTTCTATGTCAAACCGGTTGCTCCGGGCTCAAATGTAAAGTAAGGAAACTTTGCAGGACGCGCATTCTATGGATCTGTGAGGATGGTTTTATGAATACGGAGAGAACTGTCATCAATAATAAGGATGGTGCCTCATCAAGGCTCGTCGAGCTTTTGCTTCAGCCCTATGACGAGCTTGCCGAGGTCAATCTCAACACGGACGAAATGCTTAACCTCAAACACACTGAGGGTAAGTATTTCGTCCCGCGCTTTGACGGGGGCTTCAAGGAACAGTTCCTTCGTGCCGTTGAGTATATGGTGCATCCCGACGACCGTGAGGAGTACCTGCGCGAATACGATCCGGAAACTATCCGGCGAAAGCTGCGGGACAGCGCGAACGGGGGCGAAACGAGATTCCGTTTCCGCTATAAGCTTGCAAACGGAAATTGGCGCTGGGTCGAGCAGATCTCCGTCGGCGGCCCGGGAAGCGGGCTGGAGGACGGCGTTTACTATTCCTTTCTTGTCGATGTTCAAAACGAGGAGGATCGGGACGGCTGCGGTGAGGACGGCGCTGAGACCGTCGGACGCAACGCGCTGACCGGCCTGATGCGCGAGGAGGAATTCTTCGCTGCGGCAAACAGGATCCTTGACGCAAACAGGGACAGCTGGTGCATGATATCCATAGATATCGAGCATTTCAAGCTTTTCAACGAGTGGTACGACAGAAGCCGCGGAGATCAGCTTCTTGCTCAGATCGGCGCCAAGCTCACGCGCGTTGAGAAAAACACCGGAGGCTGCGCCTGCTATTTCGGTCAGGACGATTTTGCGCTGCTTGCGCCGTATGACAGAGATCATGTTGAGCACCTTTTCGACGAGCTGCACGGGCTTATCAAAAACTGCGGGACCACAGTCGGATTTATGCCGGCCTTCGGAGTGGGCGTTGCTGACGGGTGCCGGGCGGAAGAGCTTTATGACCGTGCGGCTATGGCGTCACGTCGTGCCAAGGACGACTACAGGAACCGCATCCGGCTGTTTGAGCCGGAGATGTATGAGAAGACGGATCACGACTACAAGCTGCTTTCCGATTTCCAGAAGGGCCTCAGAGACCATGAGATATATTTCCAGCTTCAGCCGCAATGTCAGATAAACACCGAAAAGGTCGTTGGCGCGGAGTCGCTTGTTCGCTGGCAGAAGGCCGGTGGCGAGCAGGTCTCGCCGGGATTATTCGTTCCGGTCCTCGAGCAGTACGGATTCATTACCGACCTTGACAAGTATGTCTGGGAGGAGGTTTGCATCTGGCAGAGAAAGTGGATCGATAAGGGACGCATGCCGCTGCCCGTTTCGGTCAACGTCTCACAAATGGATATTTTCACGCTTGACGTGCCCGAATATTTTGCGGGGCTTATCCACAGGTACGATCTTCCGACGGATGTTCTTAAAATTGAGATCACCGAATCTGCCTACGTCGACAACGACAAGGTGGCCGACACTGTGCGCCGGCTGCGCGAGAATGGTTTCCGCGTGCTGATGGACGACTTTGGCAGCGGTTATTCGTCGCTCAATATGCTCAAAAGCCTGAATGTCGATATCATCAAGCTCGACGCGAAGTTCCTCCGAATGAGCGGAAGCGACCGCAAGGGGGAGCACATCATGGAGTCCATCGTCAACATGGCGCGCACGATGGGCGTGCCAATCATCGTCGAGGGCGTCGAGACCCGCGAGGAGTCGGAGTTTCTTGAGAGCCTCGGGTGCAGTTATGTGCAGGGCTATCTGTTTTACCGCCCGATGCCCGTTGAGGACTATGAGGAGCTCATCGCCGACCCGGTCCGCGTGGACGTGAGCGGCTTCCGCTTCAAGGTCAGGGAACAGCTGCACACGCGTGAGCTTCTGGATCAGGGCGTTTTCAGCGACACGGTGCTCAACAACATTCTCGGTCCGGTCGCGTTTTACCGACGCAGCGGCGAGCGCGTCGATATCACACGCTTTAACCAGCAGTTCTGCGACGAGGTGAAGCAGCATCTTCCGCGGCGCGTCGAAGGCATACAGAGATTTCTGGCTCCGGGCGAAACGCGGAGACTGAACGCTATGCTTGACCATGCGAAAAAGGACCCTCTCAGCGGCTCCTCGGGAGAGCTTGAGATAATCCGGCCGAGCGGAGAAAGCGCGCGGTTTCGCTTACAATTCTTTTTCCTTGACGAGGACGGAGACGGCGAGAGGTTCTATGGCTCGCTGCGCGACGTAACAGGCTATGTTGAACTGACCGACAGCTTGCGGCTGCTTGCTCACGTAATACCGGACACAATCGTTTTTGCCGTTGAGGTCACCGAGGCGAGGCGCTTCCGTCTTGCGCTGCACGGGCTGCAGGAGACCCTTTGCCTTACGCGGGAGCGTCTGCAAAAGGAGCTTGACGACGGCAGCTTCTTTAACCGCGCCGAGGGCGAGGCAAAGGAGAGGCTGAAGGCTGTTTTTTTCGGAGAAGGCGTCGGCAACGGCGAATTCTCCGCTCCGATCCCACTGAGGAACGCAAGAGGAAAGACGGTCATGCTTCTCGCGCGCTCGACGTCTGTGGACGATTCCGCGAGCGGAGTGAAACGTGTCATCACACTGCGAGCTTCGGAATGATAATCATCGACAGAAAGCGACGCTTTCTTGCCGTTGATTTAGTAATTTAGCACAATAAAGTTTTGCGTCTTCCAAGCTTGACACTATTTTTTTATAATGTTATAATTTTGGTGTTATATACCTAAAGTGTGCGGAAAATAAAAAAGAATGGGGGAGGCTGCTATGTCAAGGTTGAGCAGAAAGCTGCTTTTTGTCGTCGGAGCCGCGCTGATCGCTGTGGTGCTGCTGGTCTCTGCGATAAGCATCAACATGTCGTCCGCTTTCAGTAAAAAGCTTCTTGTGAGAGAAGCGGAGGCGCTGACCAACGTCTGTGAGACGATGGTCGCGGATGAGGCGGCGAATTGCTGGGAGGATTATGAACTGATAGCGGCCTCCGGCGCGCTTGAGGAAAAGGACGATGCCTTTTTCGAGGATATGTTCGACGCCATTTACGACGACGAGCTTGACTTCATGGGTGTTTTTACCCTGTCCGGCGAGCGGATATGGGCAAGCGAGACCTATAATCTCACGTTCAACGTCGGAGCCTACAGCGGCAGGACTGAGCAGGGCCTTCTGGACGACCCGTCTGTCGGCCTTTGCTGCCTTTATCTCGCTACCGACAACGAATCTGGCACCATAACGGTGATCGGCCGCTCGCTCGCGGACAACGAGCTTGTCGCGGAGGTCAAGGAGTCGACCGGCGCGGAATGCGCGATCTTCTACAACGCCAAGACGATCGCGACCACGCTGCGCAACAGCAGCGGCACCCTGCAGCTCGGCGGCGATATGAACGCCAACGCAAAGGATTCAATTTATAATAAGCAGACTGCATACAGCGGGCGCACCAAGGCTGCGGGCGTGAGCATGTTCTATCAGTATCTGCCTGGCTTCGATATTGACGGCAAGCTTGTCTGCGCCTTCTTCTCGGGACTGCATGCCGAGGAATCCGACAAGGAATTCCGCAATATCATCGTTATTGTCGCTGTTGTTGCCGTTGCTTTCGTGATCCTCGCGTTCTTTGCCGGCGCGATCGTACTGCGCAAGGTCATCGATCTGCCGATACGCGAAGCGAACAAACTCTCGGCAGATATGCGGGCCGGAGCGCTGTCCAATCCCGACGCGGACTTTAAGTTCAGCCGTGACGAGATAGGTGATTTTGTTCAGGATCTGCGCCAGACCAAGAAGGAAATCAGCTCATATATCCGCGACATTTCCCGTATATTGACGGCCATGGGCGAGGGCGACTTTACCAAGAAGCCCGAAGTGGACTATATCGGAGACTTCTCTGCCATTCATCGGGCTTTCGGGGAGATCGAGATCCGTCTTGCCAAGATCGTCGGCAGCATGGACGCCAGCGCGGACGGCGTGCGCAGCGGCGCGGGGCAGATAGCCAGCGGCTCGCAGCTGCTTGCCGAGGGCACCACGCGTCAGGCGACGGCAATTGAGGAGCTCAACGCCACGCTCGCGAACATCAACACGCAGATATCCTCCACTGCCGAGAATGCCGACCGTGCCAGCGAGATATCCACTGCCTGTCTCAAAAAGGTCGAGGAGCAGAACGCTCAGATGCAGACTATGCTTGGAGCGATGGACGAGATACGCGACAAGTCCGCGAAGATCAGCGCCATCATCAAGACCATCGAGGATATCTCGTTCCAGACCAACATCCTCGCGCTCAACGCCTCGGTCGAGGCGGCGCGCGCGGGCGCCGCGGGCAAGGGCTTCGCGGTCGTCGCCGATGAGGTCCGCAACCTTGCCGCCAAGTCCGGCGCCGCCGCGAACGACACCAACCGTCTGATCTCCGACACGGTCAAGGCAGTCACCGAGGGCGTCGAGCTCGCGCAGCGCACCGCAGAGATCATGGGTGACGTCATAGCCCAGACGCAGCAGACCAACAGCATCATAAATGAGATCAATACAGCTGCCGCCGCGCAGGCCGAGGCTGTGACGCAGGTCAGTCTCGGTATCTCCGACATCTCCGGCGTTATCTCTCAGAACTCCGCCACCGCGGAAGAGACCGCGGCCTCCTGTCAGGAGCTGGCCTCCCAGTCCAACCTCCTCAAGGAGCAGGTCGATATGTTCAAGGTCTGAGAAGCGTCCAAACGAAGCCTTATATCAAAACCCGCCGTTTAAGGCGGGTTTTTGATTTGGCAGATGAATGCTTGTAAAGGTCTTTGATTTCACACATGCATACATTGAATGGCAGTATTACAGCCAATTCTGGTATTTTTGACATTTTTCTTGCCACACCTTGACTTAATCTGATATATGTGCTATTCTTTCATCATATAAATATAATAGCATTGAAATGCCCATATGGGCAGGGAAGGGCAGAAAATCATGGCGACAATGCGACTGGGCGACTTGCTTATCAGCGCCGGTATTATTACTGAGGAGGAGCTTTCCAGGGGTCTTGAGCTGCAAAAGGGAAGCAAGGAGCGCCTTGGAACTGTGCTTATCAAAAACGGAATAGTTACCGAGAATGAGCTCATAGAGGCTCTTCAGATGCAGCTCGGTATTGAGTTTATAGACCTTACGAAGATATCCATACCCACCGAGCTTGCACAGGTGCTTCCGAAGAACATAGCCAAGCAATACAACGTAGTGCCTGTTCGCATCGTTAAGGATGAGCTTTATCTCGCTATGAGCGACCCGCTGAACTTCTACGCCGTGGAAGAGGCGCGCCGTGCCTCAAAACGTAAGATAGTCCAGATGGTGGCGACGACAGCGGGTATTGAGCACGCTATCCAGATACTCTACAGCAGCGAGGGCGCGGCAAAGGCTATCGCCGAGATGAAGCGCGAGGCCGCGGTAAGCGGCGACGCTGCGGTGCAGGATAACGCGTTTGTCGCCAATCAGCTCGGCGAGGACGCGATGAGCAGCGCTCCGACGATCCGCCTTGTCAACTCTATCCTCGAGCGCGCGATCACCGAACGCGCGAGCGATATCCACCTTGAACCACGCGAGACGCTTATGCAGGTCCGTATGCGTATCGACGGTCTTATGCGCGACATCCTTACCGTGCCGAAGGACATTCAGCCCTCGGTCATTTCCCGTATCAAGATCATGAGCGGACTGAATATTGCCGAGCACCGTATCCCGCAGGACGGCCGTTTTAACGTCCGCATAAAGGATAAGGACATCGACCTGCGTGTGTCGACGCTGCCGACGGTCTACGGCGAAAAGGTCGTCGCCCGTCTGCTCGACAAGTCGGGCGGAAATGTCAGCAAGGAGGCCATCGGGCTTGAGGGCTCGGATCTCCAGAAGTTTGAGGAAATGCTCAAAAACAGAAACGGCGTTATTCTTCTGGTCGGCCCCACTGGAAGCGGTAAGACCACGACGATGTACGCCATGATTAACGAGCTCAACACGCCTGACGTCAATATGGTCACGCTGGAGGATCCTGTCGAGTACAATATCGACGGCGTCAATCAGGTTCAGATAAATGAAAAGACCGGAATGACCTTTGCAAGCGGTCTGCGCGCCATCCTTCGTCAGGACCCCGATATTATCGCGGTCGGTGAGATCCGCGATGGCGAGACGGCAGAGATCGCAATGCGTTCCGCCATCACGGGCCATGTCGTGCTCTCGACCATCCATACCAACGACGCTGTCGGCTCCATCGAGCGTCTGCGCGATATCGGCGTCGAACCGTACATAATCGCCGGCGCGCTGAAGGGCGTCATTTCGCAGCGACTCGTGCGCCGTATATGCCCCAACTGCCGCACTGAGTATACGCCGACGCAGGAGGAACTGGACGATCTTGAAATTGAGATGGAGCCGGGCATGAAGTTCTATCACGGCACCGGCTGTCCCGAGTGCTATAACATGGGCTATCGCGGCCGTATAGCGGTATTCGAGATGCTGCCCATCACCCATAAGGTCCGTACGCTCATTTATGAGCAGCGCGGACGTGACGCTGTTGAGGCGGAGCTCAAGCGCCCCGAGAGCGGCTTTGTTTCCCTTCGTGACAACGCACTTCGGCTTATGTTCGCGGGTATAACCACCGGCGAGGAAGTCGTGAGAATAGTCCACGAAGGCGATTAATAGCCAAATAAACAATTTAGATACGGAGGATCACGTTCTATGATGACTGTTGAGGAGATGGTCGCCAAGGCGAAGGCCGACGGCGCTTCCGATGTTCACGTTATCTGCGGTCTGCCGCCAAAATACCGCAAGGACGGTCAGATTGAGAATATGTGCGACGAGGTGCTGACGCTTGACGATTGCGTCAGTATCGCAAAGTTCCTTGCCGGAAACGAATATGAGAAATTCGACCGGGAGGGCGAGCTTGACAGCGCCGATACCTTTGCCGGCAACCGTTGCCGTATCCATCTCTTTAAGCAGCAAGGCGCGCCGAGCCTTGCATTGCGTCTGCTGCGCGAGGAGATCCCAAAGCTTGAAAATCTCGGCCTGCCCCCTGCAGTGCCCGAGCTCACCAATCTGCACAAGGGCATCGTTCTCGTCACCGGCGAAACCGGCTCCGGTAAATCCACTACACTTGCGGCGCTGCTCGATTCCATCAACCACAAGAGCAAGAGCCACATCGTCACGCTGGAGGATCCTGTCGAGTACGTATATAAGCCGGACCTGTGCGCGATCAACCAGCGCGAGATAGGGAAGGACACCAAGAGCTTTTCCGAGGGCCTGCGCGCGAGTCTGCGTGAGGATCCGAACGTCATTCTCATCGGCGAGATGCGTGACCGTGATACCATCGAGACCGCAATCACCGCCGCCGAGACCGGCCACCTTGTGTTCGGTACTCTGCATACGGGCAGCGCGGCGGACGCCGTCGACCGTATCGTGCAGGTCTTTCCCGCCGATATGCAGACACAGATCCGTCTCCAGCTCTCCATGACGCTGCAGGCGGTGCTGACCCAGCAGCTCATTCCCAAGACCGCAGGCGGACGCGCGCTTGCCTGCGAGCTTATGATCGTTACCGACGCTATCCGCAACCTCATCCGCTCCGGCAATACGCCGCAGATCGCAAATGCGGTCGCGACAAGCGTTTCCATCGGCGGACAGACGATGGATCAGGCGCTTGTAAAGCTTGTGCGCTCCGGCGCTATCAGCCGCGACATGGCGATACACTATGCCCACGATCAAGACTACATCAAGAAAAATGCATTTTAACGCCGCGCTCGCATAAGGAGGCGATTGCCTTTGGCTCAATTCAATTATACCGCGCTTTCACGCGACGGGGCTAAGGTTTCGGGAGTTATCGAGGGGTATGACGAGCTGGATGCCGCCAGCAGAATAAAAGAAAACTGCGACGTTATTCTTAAGCTTGCACCGGTGCAGAAGCAGAAAATCGACCTTTTGCATCTGGATCTCTCCGCAAACAGACTGAACGAACGCGCATTCACCGTTATGTGCAGCCAGTTCGCCATCATTCTCGAATCCGGTATCCCCATAGCGCGCGCGGTGCAGCTTGTCGCCGACAAGACGGACGATAAGAACTTAAGACGCGTGATGAAGAAGGTCGCCGTTGACGTTGAGGGCGGCAGAAGCCTTTCCTCTGCCTTTGAGGATCACGGAGCGAAGATGCTGCCCATCACGTTTATCGAAACGCTGCGCGCCGGAGAGGCGACCGGTAACCTCGCGCATTCATTCCAGACCATGCAGGTTCACTTTGAAAAGCAGAACGAGACGAAGAAAAAGGTCAAAAGCGCGCTTTCTTATCCTATTTTCATCCTTATCACCGCGCTCATCGTGGTCGGATTCCTGATGGGAAGCGTCGTGCCGAAATTCACGGTGATGTTTGACGACCTTGGCGCTGAGCTTCCCGGTATGACAAAGGCGCTTATCGCGGTCTCAAATTTCTTCAAGAACTACTCGCTGCTCGTTCTTGCCGGCATAGCGGTCATTATCCTTGGGTTTAAGCTATACGGCAGCAGGGAGAGCGGAAAGCTCAAGCTGGCAAAGGCGGCGCTCAAGGTGCCTATCCTGGGCAAGATCCGCGAGCTTTCGGCGGCAAGCCAGTTCGCGAATTCCATGGCGTCGATGATGTCGGCAGGGCTTACGATGGACAGGGCCGTTTCGATAACCGCAAAGGTCATTGACAACTATTATCTTGCCAAGCAGACAAACGAGCTTGCAAAGATGCTCGAAACAGGTCAGTCTCTCGGCGCGTCGATGCGCGAAAGCACAGATTATCCCGACATCCTTGTCGATATGACCGGAGTCGGTGAAAACTCCGGAGAAATGGAGAAGACGCTTACTACCATAGGCAGGTATTACGATTCCGAGCTTGACGAGGCTATACGCTCGGCGCTTTCAAAGCTTGAGCCGTCTATCCTTGTCGGCATTGCCGGCATTGCGGGTTTTATCGTCATCGCGATCTATATGGCGATCTTCTCCATGTACGGCGCGATGGGCTCGGTGTAAGCGCCGATTTGAATTCGTTTTCCGGCCGTCCCGGCGGCAGGAAATATGAAGGGCCGGTGTTTTTTCCGGAGAAACATCGGCAAAACAGGAATTAAGCTAATGCAGAAAGGAAAATAACACGTATTATGTACAATGTAAAGAACGATAAGGGCTTTACGCTCGCTGAGCTGCTGATCGTCATCGCGATCATCGCCGCTCTCGTCGCTATCATGATCCCCACCTTCGGCACTCAGATCGAGAAGGCCCGCGAGGCCGCCGACGTTGCCAACCTGCGCTCTGGCTATGCTGATGCTATGGCTCAGCACCTGCAGGACGGCAAGGCCGATCCGACTGTTAGCGTCAAGTTCACCCAGACTCAGGCTAAATGGCAGGATACCAATATTATCGCGAACCTTCCGTTCGATCTCGGCTCCGGCCTTACCGAGCCTGATGGAAAAGCCGGAACGAAGACCATTAAGTTTTCGTTCGACGATGTGAACAATAAGGTTACTGCCTCTGTCGGCAGTAGCACCACCGAAACCACCGAACCCACCGAAGGTCCGTAACAGCCTCTGTTTCCCCGGCGGCCGGGACCGCCGGGGGATTACCCTGTTCCCCTCCTGCAGGGGGGAACGCAAGTCCCTGGGAAGACACTCGGGGCTTTGCGTTTGCCCTGCAAAAGCCCTCTTGAGTCAGGCGTGAAGCAAAGTGACGGAGAGGTTTTGAAAAGACGGAAAGGCCGTTTAAAACCATGCTTCAATATCTCTCGGGCGCAGCGCGCGCCTATGCGTTTTTTCTTGCGTTGTTTCTCGGCGCGGCTGTCGGCTCTTTTCTGAACTGCGCCGCGTGGCGCACGGTACACGGTGAGTCCTTTATGAAGGGGCGCAGCCACTGCCCAAAGTGCGGGCATATTCTCGGCGCGGCGGAGCTTGTGCCGGTCTTTGGCTGGGTTTTTCTCCGAGGAAGGTGCAAGGCGTGCAAAAAACCGATATCCGTGCGCTATCCGCTCACGGAGCTCGGATTTGCGCTTATTACGCTTGCCTGCCTTCTTCGGTTTGACGTTTCGGTGCTCTTCGCGCGGAATATAATTTTTCTTGCCTGCCTTTATTTTTTGAGCCTGACCGACCTTGAGGCGATGGTGATTCCTGACGGATGTCTTATAGTCGCGGCGCTTGCATGGGCTGCGGCGGAGCCGTTTATCGCCTCGTCGTGGGCGGAGGCTGGACTTTCAGTCGCTTCCGGACTGGTTTATGGCGGGGTGCTTTTGGTCCTGTCGCTTATTATGGAGCGTGTGCGCGGAAAGGAAGCCCTCGGCGGCGGAGACATAAAGCTGTTCGCGGTCGTGGGATTGTATCTCGGATTTGTCGGTACGCTTTTCGCGTTGCTTCTCTCCTGCGTTGTCGGACTGCTGTTTGCGCTTTTGCTTCGCGCAAAACGTGCCCAGCCCTTCGCATTTGGACCGGCAATCGCTCTTTCCACAGCTGTCATGCTGCTTTGGGGCGACGGACTTGTTAACTGGTATTTAAGCCTTCTCGGCTTTTGAAGGAAATGAGGTTACAACATGGCAAAGACGATTTTGGGTGTCGACCTGGGAAACGAATCACTCAAGCTGGTGCTGTGCAAAAACGGCGAGGTGAAAAAATCCGCGATCGCACAGGTGCCGCAGGGACTCATCAGAGAGGGGCGTTTTACCTCCACACAGGCTGTCAGCGACCTGATCAAGAGCACGATGCGCGAGAACAGAATTCGCGCGACAAACGCCGCATTTGTGCTGCCGAACGAGATATGCTTTCTTCGCACGATCAATATGCCGGTCATGTCTCACGAGCAGCTTAAGATCAACATTCCCTACGAATTCACCGACTACCTTTCCGAGGAGCCTAAGAATTATTTGTTTGACTATGCGATGTTGACAGACCTGAAAGCCGCTGCGCATGTAAAAGCTGAGAAGAATGATGCAGATAACGCGGATAAAGCTTCAGGCGATAAGGGCAACGCGATGGAGCTTCTTGCCGTAGCAGCTCCCTCGGCAGCAATCGAGGAGGCGCGCGAGGCGCTTGACAAAGCAGGAATGAAGCTTGTTAAGGCAGCTCCGGCGGAATGCGCGCTGATCTCGCTTATCCGTGACACGGCAAAGCGAGGCGGGGGAGCCGAGGAATACTGTATCCTTGACGTAGGCTACCGCGCCGTTCGCATGTATATGTTTAAGGGTGACAAGCACATGGTCACGCGTGTCCTTGAATTCGGAATGAAGAACGTTGAGGACATCATTGCAGAAGCGATGGGCGTCGACGTGCATCTGGCGCATACATATTTTATCAGCAATTATGAGGACTGCCAGAACAAGGACTACTGCGTAAACGCCTATAATAATATTGCGGTCGAGCTTACGAGAGCGCTGAACTTCTACCGATTCAACAATCCCGACAGCCAGCTCTCTGACGTATGGCTTTGCGGCGGCGGCGTAGCAAGCGAACCCTTGTGCAGAGCGATAACCGAGGCTATGGATATGAAGGTGCATACGGCGGGCGAGCTGGTGCGCGGCGGAGATAAGCTTAAGGATATGCAGAGCTTCGCCGTTGCAGTCGGCGCGACGATGGATTAACGGGGGAGAGAAGATCGATATGCCAACGATGGATATTACAAAGACCGCCAATCCGCGCGCGGCTAAGAAAACAAAGGTCTCGGGCAGACTGCCGACTAAGCGCTCGATAAACCTGGCGACAGTCAACGAAAAGCGTATCAATTGGCTCGCGGCCGTGCCGCTGATCCTGCTGATAATCGCTGGCGCGGTTGCGTTTGGAAAGTATGCTGTGGCAGACCGCTTTGCCGTTGTCAGCGAGCTGAGAAGCGAGGTGGATTCTCTGAGGGCCGAGGTGGAAGCCGACAAGGCCGAGATCGAGAGCTACGGCAAGCTCAACGAGCTGTACGCCCACTATACCTACTCCGGAATGAGCAAGGAAGAAATGGCGCGCGTCGACCGCGTGACCGTGATGGAGCTTTTGCGCACCGGTATGACCGGTTCTGTCGATATCGGCTCATGGGCGGTGCATCAGAACGCAATTACGGTTTCGGTAGAGGGACCGACGCTTCAGGCAATAAACGACCTTTCACAACGTTTCCTGAGGGATGACAGGGTCGATTTCTGCACGGTCATGGATGCAAAGATGAGCAACGGCTCTGAGCTGACTGAATTCGTTCAGGAGGGCGAAACTGTCGAAGCAACACTTGTGATTTACCTCAACGACGTGGAGGAGGCGGACAAATGAACAGGCTGAACAAGGACTTCAACGTCGCTGAGCGCATCCTCCTTATCATACTCGGAATTCTTCTTGTCGGCGTTGTGTATTATTATTTTGTGCACCTTGCGGTCGCGAACAATATCACATCGCTGAAGGCGGAAAAGGAAAGTCTGGAATATGAGCTGATGGGTTTGGAGACCCAGGCAAGGACGCTGCGCAAAATGCAGCGCGAGATGGATGAGATCAACGGGGGCAAGGATAAGCCCCGCCTTGAGAGCTACAATAACTCCAGATCGGAGATCGGACTTCTTAACGACATCCTGACTGCCGCGAGAGAGTATACGGTCACTGCGTCGTCTGTTACCAGAAACGGCGATCTTATCCGGCGGAGCTTTGTCATCAACTTTACGACGGACAACTATGATACCGTCGAGCATATTGCAGAACGACTGAATAAAAGCCGCTGCCGCTGCCTTATCGAGGATATGAGCTTCTCAGAGTCGAAGGGCATCCAAGAGACGGTCCAGGTATCCATGGTCGTAACCTTCTATGAGACCATGGTCGGCGGAGAACCGGACGCGGGCCTTCCGAGCGACGGTGATTCAAAGAGATAATATGCCTCTCAAAAATCACAGTTAATGAATTCTGCTGCTTTAATGCTCCGCGGTCACAGACCGCGGGGCATTTTTACGCTGACAAGGCTTGTCTCCCGGTTGACAACGACGGCCTTTGGCATTATTATATGTAAGTTAATGTATACACTATTTTGCGCTTTGTGAAAGGATATTGATACTATGTGTGGAATCGTTGGCTTTGTCGGGCAGCGCGAGGCCGCGCCCATCCTGCTGGATGGGCTGAGGCGCCTTGAATACCGAGGCTATGATTCGGCTGGCGTTGCCGTTGTGTCTCCCGACAATATGATCCAGATAGAGAAAACCAAAGGCTATGTGAAAACGCTGAGCGATCTGATCCATGGCGGTGATGATCTTAACGGTTTTATCGGTGTTGGACACACTCGTTGGGCGACGCACGGTGCGCCGAGCGACGTAAACTCGCATCCGCATTTGAGCGAAGGCGGCAAGTTCGCGGTCATTCACAACGGAATAATCGAGAATTATGTCGAGATCAAGGAGTTTCTCATCAGACAGGGCGTTCACTTCCGCTCAGAGACCGATACAGAGGTCGTGGCGCAGCTTCTTGAATTTTACTACAATGAGTGCCATGATTTCTTTGAGGCTGTCGGGCGTGTGCTCAGGCGTATCGAGGGCGCTTATGCGCTTGGAATGCTCTGCGCCGACTTTCCCGACCGCATCATAGCCGCACGTAAGGACGCGCCGCTGCTTATCGGCTACGGCAAGGGTGAGAACTTCATTGCCTCCGACGTCACGGCGCTGTTGCCCTATACCCGCGAGGTCTCGTATATGGACGACGGCGAGGTTGCGGTGCTGACGACCGAGGGCGTTGAGGTCTTTGACGCCGCGCTGCAGCAGCCTGTGGTCAAGGAGCGGCACCACATCGACTGGGAGGTTTCGGCTGCGGAGAAGGGCGGTTATCCGCACTTCATGCTCAAGGAGATCTTTGAGCAGCCCGAGGCACTGCGCCGCGCCATCTCTCCGCGACTGAAGGACGGAAAGATCGTTTTCGACGATATGAAGCTGAGCGCGGAGCGCATACGTTCGTTTACGCGGACGTACATAGTCGCCTGCGGCTCGTCCTACCATGTCGGCATGCTCGGAAAGTACACGCTGGAGCGCCTTACCCGCAGGAGCGTTGAGGTCTGCCTTGCTTCTGAATTCCGTTACTCTGACCCGATAATCGACAACAATACCCTTGTCATCGTTATAAGTCAGTCCGGCGAGACGCTGGACACAATGGCCGCGCTGCGCGAGGCTAAGGCGCGCGGGGCGTATATTCTTTCCATTGTCAATGTGGTCGGTTCGTCGATCGCAAGGGAGTCAGACGATGTGATCTATACCTGGGCGGGGCCGGAGATTGCCGTCGCTACCACCAAGGCATATTCAACACAGCTTGCGGTATTGGACATGATAGCCCTCAGCTTCGGCAAGACTCTGGACACAGTTGATCCGGCGGAGTATAGTGAAACAGTCGCTGAGCTTGAAACGCTGCCGGCAAAGCTTGAAACTGTGCTTGAGCACTGCGAGGATATACAGAAGTTTGCCTCGGAGCACTTCAACCATAATTCAATTTTCTTCATCGGACGCAATCTCGACTACGCTCTTGGGCTTGAGGGCTCGCTCAAGCTCAAGGAGATATCCTACATCCACTCGGAGGCCTATGCCTCCGGCGAGCTCAAGCATGGCACCATCTCGCTCATTGAGCAGGGCACGCTGGTTGTGGCGCTCGGAACCTAC
>JAFZQQ010000225.1 GCA_017620315.1 Oscillospiraceae bacterium
CCCCACGGCCTCTTGCATAATCAGCGACAGTTTCAATCAGCCGCCGCCCGATCCCGTGCCGTCTGTATGCGCGGGACACGTGAAAGCTGTCAATAATCAGACGGTTTTCGTTCGGCTCCGGTATCAGCATGATTTCACCGACGACCGCGTCTCCCTCAAATGCGCAGAAGGTAATATATCTGCCTGACAGTATATCTCCCGCCTTTTTGCGCCTCTGTTCGGGCGACCATGTTTCGTTAAAGGGTTGGAATTTCAAAACGAGTCTGCCGTTTTCCATGCGCCATACATTTTGGACCTCTTGAAATCTATCAAATGGATCCATTGACGTTTCGCAGAAGTTGCGTCTGTCCGCCTGTTTGATTTCAATCATATTTTCAGTCATGATGATCGGAAGCCTCACTTGTATTCCATCGGGGCAAAGCGGACGCCATTGACCGTTTGCTCACTGTCTGCTGCCGTAAAACCGAGACGGGTGAAAACCGATCGGCACCAGGCAAACAGAACAGAAAACGCCTGATCGAAATCAAATCCGTCCGGCAGTTCGAAATCAGATCATTCAAATAACTGTCCAGATCAAACATCGTTTCGATACTCCTCTAATGTTCTGACCTCACAGCCCTTGTCCGCATAATACGCGAGCATTTCCGGCAGCTTCTTCAGGTCATAGCTGGTCACGCAGTCGGAAATGACATGAACGGCATATCCGGCCCTTGCCATGTTGAAGCAGGTGGATTTCACACAGGCCGTGGCGTCCGCGCCGGTGATGTAAAACTCATCGACCCCGCTTTCCCGGATGTAGTCAGAAAACGTTTCGCTTGTCAGCGCATTGGCTTTCGACTTGATGAAAATGTTGTCCGACACGACCTGTAATTCGGGCACAAGCTCCGCGCCCTTTGTATCGGGCTTGAAGGTGCGGGTGCCCGGAGAGAGGTTGTTGTGCTTGATGTAAACGACCTCCATCTTCTGCTCCACAGCCCAGCCAATGGCGACGTTGACTCTGTCGATGATATCCTGATAGTGCTTTGTGATGTCGTTTTGTATGTCGATCACGACAAGCGCTTTATTGTTCATTGCTCTTGCCTCCGTATATCTTGATAAAATGCCGGCTGAACGCCTCGACCCGCGCCATCGCGTCCTCCGTCTTTTTCGGCTCGCGGTCGCAGAGATGGATGAGGGCGGAGATCGGCGCGGTGTAGGCAAAGGCAAGCATCGCGGGATCGTCCCGGCGCAGAAGCCCCTTGTCCATCATGCCCGCGAAAAGCCGCGCGAACATCTCTGTGAGGCCGGTCAGGAAGTGCTTTGTCGCCAGAGCGCGCGCACGGTCGTCGCGGAACTGCTCGATAGAGAGCAGCTTGCGGGTCTTTACGATCTTTTCGTCGCGGGCCGTAAGATTGACCATCCGCATCGTCATAGTTACCAGTTCCTCCGGGGAGTCCGGCACGGGAGGCAAATGCTCCGGCGAGCCGAACCGCGCCTCATAATAGGCGATCAGCTCGTCCAACAGCGCGTTCCAGATCTCTTCCTTGCTCTCAAAGTGGCGGTACATGGACGACTTGCCCATGCCGAGAGACCCCGCCAGCTCGCGGATATTGGTTCCCGCAAACCCGTATTGGGAAAACATATCCAATGCCGCTTCCAATATTCTTTCTTTCGTACCCTTCGCCATAAAGCACCTCCCCGGCAGCAAATGCGACCGTTCGTTCGCATATTATAGCGAACGAACGGTCGCATGTCAAGCCAAAATATAATATTTGGATCATTCTCCGATGTCACAGGAGCGGCAAGCCTCTGTCGAGCCCCCTGTCCGCGCAGAGACGCAAACAGTAATGATGAATTGCATGGGGCAGATCCCACCTATAGTAAATATGAAATCGTCATTACTCCAACATGATATTATAGCACCGCACCGCGCTCTTGCCAAGTCTGCGGTGCGGCGCTATAAACTTATCGAATCCCCTGTGGTATAAAACATATCGAGTTTGATAAGTTTATTCGCCCTCATCATTATGCAGTTCCGGCGTCTAGAGCTATTACGATGTGCGTGGAGCCCATTGTTGTTCTCCTCACGCATTTTCCTCGCGTCTTGCGGCGCGCTTGGTTTTGCTCCTGTTATACGCCTTTCCCTCAAGGGGGGTGCAGGGGGTGCATCTCGGTGAGAGTGTTCGAGGCAATAGTCTTTTGACGTGATAGACGCATTTCTGCGGTCTCACGATTTGCGCTGGAGAGATATCACTGCTTGATTCGGCGCCGGCGCTGCCGACGCCCGCCGCGTATCCGCCGCCGGTCGCCGTCACGTCGCCGCCGTTGATGACGATGGTGCCGGCGACCTCGCAATTATACTTGGAGCTGACGTAATACCGCCTGCCGCCGATCCCTGCGTTTTTGATCTCGCCGGTCGCGACAAGCCTGCCCTTCGCGCCGCCCAGGCTCTGCGCCCAGACGGTCAGGCTGTTTGTGCCCGCCACGTTGATACCTTTTTCCGCCGTAAGGGTCGTGCCGTCGCAGAGGATGAGGTTCACGTCGCCGTTGACCGCGACGCGGCTGCTCAGCGTCGTGTTCGCCGTCACAACGTACCAGGACGTGGCGCCCGCGGAGCCCCAGCTCGTGTCGCTTGCCGCCACCGCTGTGTATTCCTGTACGGGCGTCTTCGCCGCGCCCCTCGCGTCCACATACGGCATATCCGCCGTGTTGAGCTGAAACGCGCCCGTCACGCTCACGTCCGCCGCTGGCATGGTGAAAATGTAGGTGGTGTCGTTCACCCGGGCGGGGGAGAGCTCGCCGCCGCCATACGTTGCCTTCAGGCTGCCCTCCGTCAGCGAGAGGTAGGCGGGAAGGCTCAGCGCCAGCGTGACGGTGCTGCCCGCCACCGTGGGCGTGGGGTATGCCGTGACGTAGCCGCTCACGGCGTCGTCCACCGTCACGGTATAGGTCTGCTCCCATACGGCGGTGACGGTGCAGGTCTGGTCGGGCTGGACCATGAGCGTGAAGCCCGGCTGGCGCGGCGTCGTTTCCTCGTTGATCTTCCAGCCACGGAACACCTTGCCCTCGGGCGCGGTGAAGCCGCAGTCCGGCAGCGTATAGCTGCTCTCGTTCGTGTAGAGGTCCGCCATGTCGCCGGAGCCGCCGCCGTTGCCGAACACGACGTGCGCCTCCGTGTACCACACCGCCTTAACGGTGAGCGGCTCCGCGCTGAGGGCGACGTCCGTCAACGCCTCGCCCGGCTGGCGCGTCGTCGTGTCATCGCCCACCTGCCAGCCCTTGAAGTGCCGGTGCTCTGGCGCGGTGAAGCCGCAGCCGGGCAGGGTATAGCTGCCGCCGGCGGCGCAGCCCGCGTCCGCCATGCCGCCCGTGCCGCCGTTTGCGTCAAACGTGATCCTCGTGGCGGGCACGAGGGTATTTCCCGCCAGGTTCTCCCGCGTGGCGAGGGTGTTCGTGCCCTTGAGGACGAAGGGCTTTGTGAAGGTGACTGCCGTGTGGTAGTCAAGGTGGCCGCCGGCGCCGGTTTTGAGGGTCTGGGTATAGACCTCCATTCCGGGCGCGCTCCGGCTGTTCCAGTCCAACACGATGCTTGCCGAGCCGTTGTAGCCGTGCGAGCCGATGCTTTCGCCCTGCGCGCTCGCGGCGGTGACCTTGCCGCCGGTGATGGTCGTCGTGCCGCCGCCCTTCGAGAAGCTGCCGCCGATGCCCGCGCCGCTGTTGCCGCTGGAGTTTGCGTTCGCGATCGCGTTGACAACGCCTCCGCGGATCGTCACGGCTCCCCCGTCATTTGGGTACGTCCCGCCGATCGCCGCGTTGCCGTCGTAAGTCGCGGCGTTGAGCGTGCCGGTACCGTCCGACTGGCCGTAGACGGTGAGCGAGCTGCCCGCGTTCACGCCAATGCCGGCGTCGGCGCTGAGCGTCGCGCCGTCGCCCAGGATCAGGCTGGCGCTGCCGTTGACCCAGATGCGCGAGTTACAGCTCACTGTGTCGTTGGGGAGCACGTAGTACCAGCCGCCGTCCGCAAGCTCGGTGACGCTGCCGTCCAGCCGCGTCCACGTCTCCTGTGTCCGCGCCTCGCCGGTTTCGTCCACGTAACCCGCCGCGCCGGTGGGGTACACCGAGAAGCTGCCCGCCTTCCGGCGCGTGTCCGTCCGGCGGAAGGTCACGTCCGCCGTGAAGGTCTTGCCGCCCACGGTGACGGTGACCGGTGTGGTGAAGGAGCCCTCGTCGGTGACGGTGACGCCCGAGAACGCTGCTCCCTCCTCGAGGTTGAACGTGCCTGTAACGGCCGCCCTGCCGTTTGAGACCGTGACAGACGAGGAGGCCAGCGTCACGCCTTCCACGCTGACCGTACCCGCCTGGCCGGAGGCAATGGCGCCGTCGAGCACCGTGCCGGAGAACGTGCAGACATAGCCGGAGGCGGAATAGAGCGCCTGCCTCACCGTATCCTTCCGGATGAGCTTGGTTTCGGTATCGTAGGTCTTGCCGTCCGCCACCTTCACATGGCCGGCGACGGACGCCGAATCGTAATTGCCGTAGCAGATGATCAGCTTGACGCTTACCGTGCCTGTGCCCGCCTGGGATACGGTGAGGGCGGCGTTGACAGGCAGGTCATTTTGGAACAGCCAGAACGTGCAGGCATACGACCCCGCGGCAAGCGTCGGGTCAAAAATGATGACCGTGAAGCTGTGGTTGGTTGCCGTCCCGCTGGTCACCGTCCCCGTGCAGTAGATGGCCGCCTTGCTCAGGTCGGCGGTGAAGACGTCGGAGCCGTAGTCTCCCTTGCTGGGGTGCCCGATGTTTCCGTTGGCGGTCACAGTACCTCCGGTGATGGTGACGCTGCTGGTCGGGAGATAGTATTCTGTTACGCCTTCCACGAACTTTTAATAGCCGCAGCCGATCGCCGCGCCCATGTCGCCGCCGGAGTATCCGCCGCCCGCGGTGGCGGTCACGGCGCCGCCGGTGATCGTTACAGCGGCGCTGCCTTCAAAGCCGCCGCCGATTCCCGCCGCCCCGCCGCCGCCGGTGGCGGTCACGGCACCGCCGTTGATCGTGACCGAGCCGCCGACGGTGTTGGCGGAGCCGCCGATCCCCGCCGAGCCGAGCGAGAGGGTGACGCCGCTGATGGTTTTCGTTTGGCTTCCGCCCCGGGCAGTGATCGTGCCTCCGTTGATGACGATCGTGCCGTTTTCGACGCGGTTGTCGTTACTGGACGCCGTATCGTCCGTGCCGATGCCCGCGCCGCCGCCGCGTTGCTCGTGTTTGCTGACGCCGTCGTCGCCGCCCGTCGCGTTGAGGCTGCCGCTGCCGTCGACGGTGAGGAGGCAGCCGGCGGGTACGCGGATGCCCGCGCCGCCCGAGCAGGCGGTCAGCGTGTTGGCGCCTTCAAGGGTCAGATCCAGCCTCGCGCCGTTGCGCAGCAGGATGGGCGACACCTTGGCGAGGTTCCCCTCGGACACGGCGGCGACGACGGAGAGGTCCCGGATGGTCAGGCTCACGCTGACGCCGTCCACGATGATCGCGCCGCGCTGGTTGTCCGCGGTGACCGTGCTGAACGCGCCCGCCGTGGCGATGGCGTTCACGCTGCCGGTGACGGTCCTGCCGTTCCAGGCGCTCACATTGCCGCTGTTGATGATGACGGGACCCCGGGAAATGTCATAAGGCGCGTCCGCCCGCGCGGGCAGGACGCTCCACGGCAGCAGGCCGAGGACAAGTGCGAGGGTCAGCAGAATAGATAAGGGCTTTCTTGTTTTCATGGTGAGATCCTCCTTGAAGGATATAGAATTACAAGATCACGCCGCCCAGAGCGGCATTGCGTTTTGCTTCGCAAAGCGCAGCAAAGGACGTCCTTTGCTGATGAGGTTCAGGATTACTGCTTCGTGTACGCTTGCAGCAGCATATCCCGCTGGAACATCAGTTCCTCCTCCGGGTCCACGCCCGCGTCGTAGGCAAGCCCCACGGCGTAGCGCGTCACGACCGCGAGCATGAGGTGCAGCGTCGCGGAGAACATCTTTTCCTCCGGGACGTCGGTGCGGAGCGTCCCGTCCTGCCTGCCTTTTTCATAAACGGCGTGGAACCGCGCCTTGATCGCGTCGATCATGCCGGAGTAGGGCTGCATCTGCTCCGCGTCCACGCGCCGCGCCTTGATGTAGATGTTGAAGTATTGGTTGAAGCGCAGAATGTCGCTGTGTTCGCGGTACATCCGCAGGAACGAGTCGAGGAAAAAGGCGTAGGTCTCCGCCGCCGTGCCGGTCATCTCCGGGCTGCGCTTGCGGTTGACGTTGGTGAAGGCTTCCATCGCCCATTTCGCTGTCTCGACCACGAGAGCGTCCTTCGAGTGAAAGTAGCGTTGGAACGAACGAAGGTTGTAGTCAGTCTCCGCCGCGATATCCGCCATCGAGACCGCTTCGATGCTCCGTTCCGAGAAAAGACGAAAGGCCGTTTGCAGCATGACCTGACGCCGCTCCGCCATCTCCGCCGCGCTCAATTTTCCGAGAGTTTTCATGTGCGTTATCTTTTCTCCTTTGCTGGCATATCGCTTTCTTTAGCGTCGTTTATTACGACACTAAAACCGTGTGGATATTAGCACAGCTCACAACGAAATGCAAGAGTTTTTTGCTGAATGATTGCGACAGCGTTGTGGAAAACTTCTTCGACAAATCGAACGAGCGAAATCATAGTGAGGGTTACCTGATTTTTCCAATCTGTAGTATACAGGTAAATCCGCGTTGCTACAAATCGGGGGTCATTACATATTGTCTAAAAATTGATGAAAGTTTCGCGGAAAAGGTGATACCAAAAAAACAAGAGCAACATGGCGCTGCGGGAGAACATGTCCTACAACGCCGAGCAGGATGAATACCATGCCAAGCGGGGCAAAAGCTCCGGGTGAAATACGAGGGTGAGCGGAAAAGCAAGTCCGGTTTTGTCAGCACGATAACGTACTACGAATGCGACGACTGCTCCGGCTGCCCACACAAGAAGAACTGTACAAGGGCCAAGGGAAATCGCAAGCTGCAAGTATCCAAGCGTTTCATACGGCAGAGGGCAGCTTCACCGGAACGGATCACCAGCGAAAAGGGAATCTTATTGCGTATGAACCGCTCGATCCAGTCTGAAGGAGCCTTCGGCGTGATCAAGCAGGACTATGGATTCCGTCAGTTTTTGCTGCGTGGAAACAAAAAGGTCCTGACAGAGATCCTGCTTGTGGCGATGGCCTACAACATCAACAAGCTGCACGCCAAAATTCAGCAGAGTCGAACCAGAACGCAGTTGTTCACCAAACTTCCCGCTTAACGGTCAAAACGGATGAATAAAAGGCAACCAGGCGCGTCATTTCTGGACGTGCCCGGTTGGAATTATCCACATTTTGGAGTTTTCTTGCAGAAAAAGACGAATTCCGCCTCTGTCCTTGCATAGTCGGGGGTTGTAGCGAGTCTCATTTCGCTACAACCCCGTAAGGGTAAGAAGCGTGTCACTCAGGTTCTGAGGGGAAACGTCTGCGCAGGGCACAGCGGTGCTGAGGTCGAGGGGTCTACGAGCATCACCTTGCTGACGGTCTGGCGGCTCACGGAAAGGTGGTCAGCCAGATCTTCCTGGGTCAGCCCCCGCTCCTTGCGACGCTGGATCAGTTTTTCGTTGAATAACATTTGAAACACCTCATTTTGATGGATTTGCGGCTGCGTTTCATCCGCATCGCTTGGCTGCAACATAACAAAACCGCAGGTTGCATTCCACCAATTTGCCCCACCAATTGCGCACGTTCAGGTTGCGCGGCTCAAAAAACGCCCCATTTTTCGGCTATTTGGGCGGAGAATCTTCAGGAATCGTCCCCTTATCCTCCGCGATTGTCTTGACAAAGCTTTGAATCAGAGCGTTGACGATTTCCGGCTTGTCCGTGTTGGAATTGTGTCCGGCATCCTTGATCCATTCGAGCGGGATGCCGGATTTTTCATGCCACGCCTTGTTGTACCGAACGGTCGAACCGGCACGATCTTTTTCTCCGCAGATCAGCATGGCAGGGCAGGGTATTTCGTATGGCAGATCAACCTCCATCGCCTCGGCCAACATACGGAACCCGTGCCCGGACAAAGCCGCATACCGCTCCTGATCCCCGTCGTACTCCATCATGATGTCACGCATCAGTTACCTCCCGTAATCGGAGGCGGCGACACCTGTCGTGCCGGATTTCAGCAGGGATTTCCACGGATAATGGCGGTAGACCGGTTCCATTCGCTTCAGCAACCATATTTCCGCCGCCGTTACGTATTGCCGCTGCAATGGCGCGGAATCAACGGAAATGAAGCCGGTCAGTTTCTCGGGAAACTGCTGCGCATATGCCTGTCCGACATATCCGCCCATGGACTGCCCGATGATGACCGGATCCCGAAAGCCTTCCTTTCGCAGGATTTCGTCCAGCCACCGCGCTTTATCCATCAGGGTGAACGTCAGCTCAAACGGCCACGAGGCCGCATGTCCCGGCGCGTCCCATACAAGCACGGGATATTTCCCCTCAAAAGACTCGATTTGTTTGTCGAACAGTCGGTGGTCCGCCGTGAGACCGGGGAGGAGCACCAACTGCGGCGCTTGATAAGCCGCGTCCGCATTGACCCAGTAATGGATCGTCCCGCAGGGCGTTGTATAACTGTGTTCTGTCATGCGCTTACCTCTTTCTGATCGGGTGACGGATCACGGTTTTCAGCTTCTCTGGCGCGACCTTTCTGGCGTCGTTCAAATAGATCTCATGGTGCAGCCTTTGGTCGGAGATATCCAGCGCACAGCCCTGCTCCTCCATATACCGGTGCATCCGCTCTACCGTGGCAGGCTCGTCGTCGTAGGAACCGATGTGCATACACTGCACACAGAGACCTTCGTCATAGGTGAAGTATTCCACTGGAGAAAAGTCCGCCTTCTTTTTCCGGGTCGCTTCTGCCACGGCCCAGTCAAAGTCCGCCTTTGTCACGAAATCCAGCAGGCGGATGACGGAGATCCAGCGGAAGGCTTCCTTGTGCGCGTAGTCGATCCCCTGAACGCCGTCCTGCCACCAGAAGCCCTCCAGCGGAGGAACGACGTAATCGAAATAACCCTCGATCCGGTGGTCGCCCAGCTTGCTCATCTTGATCGTAAAGGCAATGCCGTATAAAAGCCCGATGGCCTGCTTGTACGCGCCGTCTTCCTCGTTGGGATTGCCTTGACCGCGGAGGGCGATGTAGTTCATGCTTGGCACGGTTACGATGGACGGCGTGTTTTTCGGCAGATAGAACTCTTTGTATTCTTTCTTGAAATCAAAGGCCATTGCTCTTGCTCCTTTCGATGTTCACATTCCGCCGTTCACAATCGCCGCGTACTGCTCTTCCGGAATCATGGGGGAGCAGATCTCGTCCAGCAGAGCGGCGTCGATCTCGCCGGATTCCGCGTACTGCTTTCCAGCCCGTTTCACCAGCGCAAGCCGTGGCCCTGTGACGACCGACGCCTCCGGCGCGTTGAACATAGGGCTCTCCGGGACGGTGATGATCGTGTGCCCGCCGTGGAAACAGAGTTTAAACTGCGCGACCGCGGGCTCAAAATTATGCCGGCTGTTGGGGAAGCCGCAGCCGCAGATCATCAGATAGCGCAGATGGGAAAAGTCCGCCTGTTCCACATGCTCATACCGCTCTCCGACTTTCCGCATCGCCATAGAGCTGAGCGGCAGCGTGCGGTCGAGCAGGCATTTAAGCGGTGCGGGCATTCCATAGCAATAGAGCGGGAAACTCCAGATCAGCAGGTCGCTTGCAAGGATCTCGTTCAGAATCTCGCGCATATCATCGTCATGGATGCAGGTTCCGCCGTTTCGCATACAGGCAAAGCAGCCGGTGCAGTATTCGATATGCTTGTCGATCACGTGGATCGTATGTACCTCCTGGGGCGCGGTCTCGTTCATCCCATCCAGAAAGGCACGGGTGAGATGCATGGTGTCACTGTGCTCTCGCTTGGGACTGCCGTTCAGTACAAGAATTTTCATTTTCACACTTCATTTTTTCTGATCCAGTCGTCCAGAAAATGCATCTGTTCGTCCGTGTGGAACCAATGCTCGCCGTCGACCATCACCGTAAGAGAGGCGTTGTGCTTTTCAGCAAAGGCACGAACCGTCTCCAAGCTCGTCAGCTTGTCCTTGCTTCCGCAAAGGATGCTTGTCGGGGCGCTCCATTGAATTGGGTGCTCCCGCACATAGCAAAGGTAATCCCAAGACAGATCCTCCCCAAATTCGGTGTGGATCACGCCTTTGGATTTCAGCTCCGTCTCAGTCACGTTCGCCCATTGCATCATGCCGCCGATCAGCTTTTCCATATCGACGATGGGTGAAATGAAGTATGCCTTATGGAGCACACCGTCTATCCCGGCGTTCATGCTGAAAAAGGCGCCGATGCTGTTGGCAATCAGAATGATGTTTTCATATGCGTCTTTTAGCCTTCCTACCTCCGTGCGGATCTCCGCGCCGGTTTCCCACGGCGTAAAGGTTCGATAGTCCAGACCGAAAACCTCGCAGTCAGGGAACAGCGGCCGGTAATGCTCACATTCCGTCGCGCTGCCGCCCTTGCCGTGAACGTATAATACCGCGTTTTTCATATCATCCATCCTTTAACTCCTTAGCGCGATATACCAAGATAATCTAATAGAGGATTTAGATATGCCTTGTCTGTCCAATCGCATTTCTGTCCTACTGCACACATTAAGGCTTTCTGCCAAGGTTCATATTCTTCCGGGTTCTGTTTTGCCACCGCCTTCTGTAACATTCTGCAAAGTGTCCGGTCTCTGAAAGTCATCTCTTCTTCATTCCAGGCTCCACGACAATAGAAACAGGGAATGCCCTCCAGCGCACCTTTCATGTTATGAGCTACCACTGCCTCGTACGCTTCCTGATCAAACGGAGATGCCCCGCAGCAGA
>JAFZQQ010000226.1 GCA_017620315.1 Oscillospiraceae bacterium
CCCGGCGCTTATCTCGGCGATGACCGTGACGGTCGTGCTGCTCGTTGCCGCGGCGGTCATCCGCGCGGTGGTGATACCGCGGTTCAAGCTGGTGCCCGGGAGGTTTCAGGCTGCGCTTGAGACCGTCGTGGGGCTGCTGGACAGCATGGCGCTCGTCAAGGAGCCGGGAAAGTGTTCGTTTATCGGCGCCTATGTCTTCTCAGCGGGCGTTTACGTCTTCTGCGGAACTCTCTTTGAGCTGTTCGGCATACAGGCGGTGGCGACAAACGGGCACTCGGTGGCGCTTCCGGCGCCGCTTTCAGACGTGAACGCCGCGATCTGCATGGGCTGTCTGAGCTATCTTGTGATACTCTCGGGCGGCATTTCCCACGCGGGCATGCACGGCGTCGGCGCGACGCTCAAGGAGTTCTCGCTTCCCATTTCCATGAGCTTCCGTCTGTTCGGCGCGCTGCTCTCGGGACTTCTTGTGACGGAGCTTGTGTATCACTACGCCGCCATGAGCTATGTGGCGCCCGTGGCGGTGGGCGTCATCTTCACGCTGCTGCACGCCGTCGTGCAGGCTTATGTGCTCACGATGCTCGTGGGCATGTACTACCACGAGGTTTCCGAAAAACCCAAGCCCAAGCCCGCAAAAAAGAAAAAGGCCGTCAAGGCGGCGGAACAGGCGGACGCCTGAATATGACAACAAAAGTTTTTGGGAGGAATCGCTTTATGGATCGCAGAAAAAACTTCGCGGCAACGCTGCTGCTCGTGCTCGCTTTAATCGTCGTTCTGCCCGTGGCGGCGTTCGCCGCCGACGGCGCGGTCACCCCGGAGGTCGCCGAAATAGAGGCCGAGTCCAAGACCATCTCCGGCAAGTCGCTGGGCTCCGGCCTTGCCATCGGTATTGCCGCCGCGGGCGGCGCGCTTGCAATGGGCATTGCCGTCGGCAAGTCGGCCGAGGGTATGTCCCGCCAACCGGAGGCGTCGGGCGAGATACGCTCGGCCATGATGCTGGGTCTTGTGTTCATAGAGACCGCGATCATCTACGCGCTGCTTGCCGTCATTCTGATCATCTTCGTGCTGTAACGGCGGGAGAGGCCGAAAGAGGGGTAGAGATATGCCTTTGAATATCGACTGGCAGCAGATACTGCTGCATCTGTTCAACTTCGCCATACTCACCGGCGGGCTTTACTTCATTCTGTATAAGCCCGTGAAGGATTTCATGGCAAAGCGCGAGCAGCATTATAAGGAGCTCAACGAGCTTGCCGAGCAGGATCGCGCCGAGGCGGAGAAGCTGCGCAAAACGATGCAGGACAAGCTCGACGCCGCCGAGGAGGAAATCGCCGCCATGCGCACCCGCGCAAGCGACGAGATCGACGCGGAGAAGCAGCGCCAGCTCGGCGAGGCGCGCGCCGAGGCAAGGCGCATACTGGAAACCGCGGGCAAGACCGCGGAGCTGCGCACCAAGAAGGCGCTTGCCGATTCCAACGACGATATCCGCGCCCTTGCGATGGACGCCGTGCGCAAAATGCTTTTGACCGACGGCAACGCGCTCGACCACTTCCTCGACGCTGCGGAAGGCGGGAAGAGCGATGGCTAACAAGCAGAAGGGACCGCGCGCATTTATATGCTGCGCCGCGGAGCCGACCGGCGCGCAGATGCAGAGGCTTGAGGCCTTTCTGCTGCGCACCTACGGCGAGGATATCCCGCTGCGCTGGAAGGAGTCGCCCCACATCCGCGAGGGCTTCCGCCTCGAGGTCGGCTCTGACGTCTATGACTGGACACTTGAGGGCCTGATGCGCCAATTCGAGGCGAAGGTCGACAGCGTATATACCGACACGCAGGACGTCATCCCGCTCATGCGGCGCGTGGTGGATGACTTTGCGCCCTCCGTCGTTCGCGAGGAAAAGGGCGAGACCATCTTCGTCGGCGACGAGATCGCCCGCGTGCGCGGGCTTCCCGGCGTACAGTACGGCGAGGTGGTCGAGTTCGAGGGCGGCATACATGGCATGGTGCAGGATCTGCGCCGTGACAGCGTGGGCGTCGTGCTGTTCAGCGCGCAGGGCGGCATTTCCGAGGGCAGCACGGTCAAACGCACGGGGCGCACCGCGGGCATGCCCGTCGGGATACGTTTTCTCGGGCGTGTGGTAAACGCGCTCGGCGAGCCCATCGACGGCAAGGGCCCGATCACGCATGACGCCTATCGCCCCATCGAGGTCGCCGCCCCCGGCATCCTTGACCGTCAGGCGGTCAATCATCCGTTGGAGACCGGGATACTGTGCATCGACTCGATGTTCCCCATCGGTCGCGGCCAGCGCGAGCTTATCATCGGCGACCGCCAGACCGGCAAGACCTCGATTGCGATCGACACCATCATAAACCAGCGCTTCCGCAGCGTTATCTGCATCTATGTCGCAATAGGGCAGAAGGCGAGCTCGGTGGCGCAGATCGCCGCGAACCTTGAAGCGCACGGCGCGCTGCAGCACACGATCATCGTCAGCGCCTCCGCCTCCGATCCCGCGGCGGAGCAGTATATCGCGCCCTACGCCGCGACGGCGCTGGGCGAGCATTTCATGCATACCGGACGCGACGTTCTCATCGTCTACGACGATCTGAGCAAGCACGCCATAGCCTATCGCGCGCTC
>JAFZQQ010000227.1 GCA_017620315.1 Oscillospiraceae bacterium
AAATTCGCCGTCTCGCCGATCGCAACCGCCGTCGTGCTCGCCGTTACCGTCAGCGTTGCAGTAGCCATCGCCCCACAAGAAAGGATCATGGCTAAAACCAATAACCACGCCGCTAATTTGAGTTGCTTTTTCATACTAAAATCCCTTCCTTTGCTTATTTATATGCCGAATATGCAAACAAATCTATTGCCTTGCAAGCTGGTAACTTTTCCTCCTTCCCCCCAGCCCCTCAATAAATTATAATAACTACTTACCATGGTGCATTCCTTGGTACGGCGCTACAGTAGTACGCAACGACAGCGCGGAACCCTCTGCATTTCGGTATCAATATCGGACAATAACACCATTTATTTTAAGCTATTTCTTATTGTAGCACGCCGAATCGTGTTCGTCAAGAAAAAATTTAGCGAAGTCTTCGTCTCCTTTTGTGTCGCCTTCCAAGCTGTCGCCTGTGCTGTGCAGCGGCAGCTTGGACAGATTAACTAAACACTTGTGCCGCCAACTGGTTGTTACAAACATAATCAGAAAACTTCCCCTGTTATTCGGATTTACCGACATGCTTTTTTCGCAAAACGCGCAAGCCCGCCTGATAAACATAGCCGAACTCTTCTGTCTTTCGGAAAACCACAGCAAATGCTGCCGGTACCGATATCCCGCAGATAATTGCATGAACCCCAAACGAAAACCAGCCGTGCCCGGCAAAAAACGATGCGCAAATCATACGGTCCAGCACGCCAACCGCAAATAAAAGCGCAAAATAGATTGAATTTCTAATATAATAATCCGATACCGGCTTGAGCCCATGGAACGCGAGACGATAGATGATTGGCGGGTCAATGAGAAAATTCGAAAAAACATAAGACGCGATCGTTCCGAGCAGCACGCCATAAATATCCCATACCTGCACAAGCGCAACAGAAACGACCAGATTGATCACGACGCCTATCGCCGGGCGGAACCACATCTGCCGGAACAGGCCGGAAACGTTTCGGATCTGGTTGAGATTGTTGATGACCCCGACAAACAGGATCTCCAGCCCGACAAGCAGAGAAAACGGCTGGGGAATCACGTACTCCGCGCCAAGCCATACCGTAATCAGCTCATCCGCAAGAACAGAGACGCCCACGGCGAATACCCCGTAGATAATGATGATCAGATAATTCGCGACTTTGAAAAAGCGATACTTCGTCAAATCGTCCGAGCTTGCAAACAGATTTCCCATGCTTGCCTTTGCGGCGGTATAAGCCTTGTTGGGAATCGAGGTGGCCGCACCATAGATCACAAGATAGTTGGAATACGAGCCAAGGATGTCGAACCCGCTAAAAAAACCCAGTACAAGATTATCTGTTGCTTTGATCGCGACGGAATTGAGCTTGCTGAAGAAAATCGCGCCAAGGTCCTTGAACATGCCCCGGATCTCCGCCGCGTCCATATGCTCGTCCGTCTTCTCGAACACGTCCGGGTACATGCGAAGGGCAATCACGGCATTGATCAGGTTTCCGATTATCTTGGCAAACACCGCCGCCGTGACATACAGCGTGAAATTTGACCATATCAGCAGTACCGCGACCTGAACAACCGCACAGATGAACTCTGTGATAACTCCGGTTATGCTGATGATATAGTTTTTCTGATCCGCCTTAATGATCGCGCTGTTAGACGCAAAAAACCAGTAGGATGTAACGGAGGAACCAAGGTTCAGCAGGAAGATCGCGGTACCGTTGACCCCAAGCTCCGTGATGGCATCATAGTCCTTGACCAGCGTCGGCAGGAACGGGATGAGGCAAACGCCCAAAATCAGGATGACCGTTCCGACCACCAAGTACGCCAGTCTGTAGAACTTCATCAATATCCGCAGCCGTGGTACGTCTCGTTCCGCCAGCGGCTTATAGAGCTTGAAGTTGATTGCCGTGTCCAGTCCAAGCTCCGTGAGGGACAGCATCGTCAAAATCGATGAAAAATAACCGTTGATACCAAGATACGACCGTCCCAGGATGCGCACGAATATGGTTCTGATGACAAACTGCATCAGATAGGTCGGCAGCATCGCAGCAAAGCTGACCGTCAGATTGCGCGCCGTGTTTTTTGTTCTGCTGTTTCCTGACATATAATCTTTTGACCCTTTTTGTTTTACCGGATAAATCTGTTGAATGCCGCGATACAGCTCTCCTGCAGCTCTCCGACCCGCTCGTCACTGATCCGATAGCCTGCCCTGATAAGCTCGGGGCTGACGGCCTGCTCGCGATTCAGATCAACCGGCTCGTCATCCAGCCCATAAACCGAATAGTAATCCCTGAACTTGAACCCGTCTCCGCTGAGCTTATCGGTCAGGATAACATGCCTGTTCGGTACACGAAGGCTGTCCGCAAAAATCAACCCGTGCAGGCTGCTGGACAAGATCGTCTCGCACTCTGCAATCCGTCGAAGGCCCTCGATCGGATCCTCCGGCTCGATATCAATGATAACGGTATCGCGAATCGAGCCGCACAGCTCAGAAAACGCCCTTTCGTCTTTCTCTCTCCGGTGCGGAATGATCCCAAGCGAATACTTTTTTTCGACACGCTCCCCCAACAGTCGAGAGGCAAGTATGCCTGCGTCTCCGACGCCGCAGTCGAGCTTTCTGCCCGCTATGCCCTCCAGCGCTGCCTTCGACAGCTCGCCCCTAACCGAGGCGGCGAGATAATGCCGCCTTGCGGGCAGCTCTGTTCCGGAGGGCGTGCTTAAAAAGCCCGCTGACCAGAGGATCACCGGATCGCTGTGCATAAGGTTCATCCAGCCGCGCCGAACGCGATAACGCATCCCGACTGCCTCGGGCTTTACAAAGAACCTACGCAGGCCGCTGCCGATCCCGCTGATCTCACAGTGCCACTCGTCGGCGTAAACCGCCCGGTATCCGAGAACGCGTTCCACGATTAACGGGTTGACCGCGTCCCCGAGATTGGGTACGCGTGAATAACAGATTTTGACTTCCTTCAAGGCTGTATCCTCTTCCTGCTGCCAAACCATTCGTCCAGCAGCGGCGTCAACTTTGAGATAAGCATATCCGCGATACGCTCTGGAGAGCCCTCCATGTCCATATGATAGACCGGGCCTCCGTATACACTTATGATCGTCTCAATATTACGACGCTTTATCTCAAGTAATTTTTTCCCTTTTTCCTTATCCGGTAGATTATATCTGTCATATCTGACCGCTCTGTTTCTTTCGCCTATCCTCTTCATTACCGTTTCAATGGGAATACAACAATCCACAATACACGGCCGATAGGTGTTCAATGCTTCATATGCCAGCCTTTGTGTTGCACCGGTAAGCGAAAGCCCCTCCTCGTAGGAAAGCGATGACAAATGCTGCACCAGTCCCTCATCCAGAAAAACCAGTGTGTTTTCTCCGCCGTGCTTATCCAGCCACCGAAGCCCGTCGAGCATGCGGATAAGCCTGCTCTGGAACGGCACGGGCGTTTGATACAAGCGCGCCGCCTCGTCAATGTCGAGCAGATACCGGTTCCGATCGGCAAAAAACGTCTTGCGCAGCATGCGCGCCGGGCGCAGGCTCCCGCAAATGAGCGGATAATACCGGGGCTTGCGCGGCGGCCTGTACAGGTCATCCTTCTCGACGACAGAAATGCCGTCATAGCTTTCGACGATATACTTCAGGACCCTTTCATACAGTGTTGTTTTCCCGGCTCCGGGCAATCCCGAAAACTCAATCAGCTTAATCATAATTCGGCAACAATTTCATTTGGGCCTCACAACGGTTTGCTTTACTATACTTGCAAGATAGCGCAGGTTCTGCCGCACGCGCAACGGAGAAACGGAAACCGCTTTTCTCCAGACCGACAACGCCTTTTTACTCTGCCCGTCCATAACGTAATAAGGCGTCATCTTCAGCAGCCGGGTCGCATAGGCCGATGGATGGCTACGCAGATAATCCAGGTTTTTATCGTTGAGCCTTTCAAGCCCCGCTATTTTCTTTTTTGGTACCTTTGATATCTGATCTCCGCTATGGACATGATACAAAACCAGCGGCTTATCGATACAGTTCACTTCATATTTTTCCGCAAGCCTTAACCAGGTATCAAAGTCCTGGGCTGACGGCATCTGTACGTCAAACCCGCCCACTTCGAGCAGTGCAGAGCGTCTCAGCAGCGGAAAGGATGTTCCGCCGACAAAATTGTCAAAAATCAGTTCGTCAAAGATACGCTCTCGCAGCATTTTCCTTTTACAGACTTTTTTATTGCCGGTCGTATCATCCACTTCATACGCATCGCAGTACACCAGCGCGATACGATCATCGGTAAAGGCTTCAAGCTGCACGGCAGTTTTTTCGGGCAGCCATTCGTCATCGTCGTCCAGATATGCAATAAACTCACCGGACGCCGCCCGCAGCCCCGTATTCCTCGCCGCGCACGCGCCCATGCATTGAGCGTGTTTGATATACTTCACCCCGG
>JAFZQQ010000228.1 GCA_017620315.1 Oscillospiraceae bacterium
ACGTCCGCCCTCTGCTGCTGTGTACGGCGGCGCTCTCTTCCACGCGCTCGAGCCGGCTTTTCGACATCGAGGTCATCCGGGACTTCGAGCTTGACAGCGTGTTTCCCGACGCGCTGCTCCGCGTGCTGCGCCGCAGCGCGGAGGAGTATGAAAAGCTGCTCGTCGTGCCCTGCTCCGATTACTACACCGGTCTGCTGTGCCGGAACAAGGCGCATTTTGAAGGACTGATCGCCAATCCCTTCAGCCCCGTCGAAATGCTTGAGACCTTCGACACAAAGGACAGGTTCTACGCGCTGTGTGAGGAGCACGGCCTGGACTATCCGAAGACCGCTATCGCCCTTCCGAATGAGCGTGAGAGCGTGCTGGAGCGTCTGCCGTTCAAGTTCCCCATCGTCGTAAAACCCGAAAACAGCAACGCAACGGATTATCTGCGCTGCCATTTTGAAGGGCAGAAGAAGGTCTTCTTCTTCGACACGCGCGAAGACTACCTCGGCATGATCGAGAACATGAACCGCTCGGATTACAAGGGCAAGCTCATATTACAGGAGTTCGTCCCCGGCGGGGACGGCGCGATGCGCGTGCTCAACAGCTATTCCGACGCGGACGGCAAGGTGCGCGCGATGTGCCTCGGCCAGCCGGTGCTGGAGTATTACGACCCCAAATCCGTCGGCAATTACGCGGCGATACTCTCCCGCGGCGACAAGGCGCTTTACGAAAAGATCCAGTCGTTTCTCGAGCGCATAGGCTATGTCGGCTTCTCAAACATCGACATGAAGTACGACCGCCGCACGGGGCGGTACCTGCTCTTTGAGATCAACCCGCGTCTCGGGCGCAGCAGCTATTTTGTGCGCACCGCAGGGATCAACATGATGCGTCTGCTCGCGGACGACGTGATCTATGGCAGGCGCGGCAAATGCGTCTACAACGAAAAAGTCACGCTCTGGTCGAACGTACCGCGCGGCATCCTCCGCCGCTATGTCACCGACCCGGAGCTGCGCGCCGAGCTCGCCCGGTACAGGATGGACCGCACGCTGCGCAACCCCGCGGACTTCAACCCCAAACGTGCCTATAACATAGCCCGCGTGGACTTAGCGCAGTACAAGCTGTTCAAGAAGTATTGGTTTGATAAGGAAAAGGAGCGGTGATGCACTGCTCCTTTTCCTTATCGTAGGCAAAGGCTTCTCGCTTTGCGCACACCTGCAAGACGGTCGTGTGCAAGCTGCGCGCAAGGTGTTTTTTCCGATGTACACGCCGCTGGAAAAACGATCAGGTTCATTTCTGTCTGCGGACGGCAACCCCTGCGGGGCTTTTGTCTACAGCCTGTGAAGCACAGGCTTCCTAATTCTCAGGTTTCTGTCTCCCCAATATATTTTTCTGTTGCAAATGTCTCTCCGTTCCCATATAATTTTCTTGATTCAGTGTTTCGGGCGCTTACCCGGAAAGGGCAATGTCGTTAACTTAAGCCGTTTATGTGTCATTCCGAGGAGCGCAGCGACGTGGGAATCCGTTTTTCTTTGCCGGAGAATACGGATTGCCACGCCGGTGTGCGCACCGGCTCGCAATGACAGCTCCTTAAGTTGACGATATTGCCCGGAGAGGGACGGTATGGCAAAGCAGCAGATAGATAAAAAATACCTGCGTGAATTTTTCAAGCTCGGCGAGGGCGACTCCGCCGAGCGCGAGCTTATCCGCATTGCAAAGAGTTTAGAGCGCATGCAGTTCGAGAACGGGCAGGACATCTGCACCATCGACGCGGAGCCCGACGGCATGTATTTTCTCGAATCCGGCAGCGCCGCGGTGCTCGACCGAAACGGCGCTCAGATCAACATCATGCGCGACGGGCAGTACTTCGGAGAGTACGCGGTGCTGGCGCAGCAGCGTCGGCTTTCGACCGTGCGCTCGATCGGGCGCACGGTGGTCTACCGCATGAGCAATGAGGATTTGCTGCGCACGCTGCAGCGCCACCCCGGCGTTTACGGAGAGCTGATGAAGCGCGTCTACAACCAGGTCTCCAGCAAGCACGCGCAGTTGACCCTTCTTTCCAGCATGCGCCGCGGCATACTGCAGGTCCCCGGGAACGAGACCCCGATGACCAAAAAGCAGATGCTCATAAATTACGGCGCGGTCGCGCTGATTTTCGCGCTCTCCGTCCTGTTTGCTCCGAAGCAGAGCATCGTGCCCGTCTTTGTGATCCCGCTCGTTTTCATGGTCGCGTATGTGCTGCACAGCAAGCGCACGCTCGGCTCGCTGATCGTGTCGGGCATGCTCGCCGCGGTGCTCGCTTTGAAAAGCGGGCTGTGCGTGGGCTATACCGACGCGCTGCTTGAAACCATGTCCGCGCCGGACAACGCCTTCACCGTGCTGGTAATGGCGCTGATGGGCGGCGTTGTCACGCTGATCGAATCGTCCGGCGCGGTGACCGCGTTCAAAAAGCTGATGGGCGAAAAGGTACACAGCCGGACGCAAAGCAAGCTCGCCGCGGTCTGCATACTCGCGCTGACCGCCATAGACGACTGTCTCAACATGCTCTGTGCCTCCGCCAGCCTGCGCACGGTCTCCAACGAGCACCGCGTCCCGCGCGAGGAAATGTCGCTGCTGCTGAGCCTGCTGCCGACGGTCTTCTGCTCGTTCCTTCCCTTCTCTCTCTGGGGCATATTCGTCATCTCCAATATAAACGCCGCGACGGGCGGCCAGGGCGTCGTGCTGCTCATTAAATCCATACCGTATAACTATTTTTCGCTTGTCACAGTCGCGGCGATGCTTTTGTTCTGCTTCGGCAAGCTGCCGCGCAGCGGAATACTCCGCGACGCCGAAAAGCGCGTTGCGGGCGGAGGCTCGCTTTGGCCCTCCGGCTCGGAGCGCTATCTTCCTCAGGACGAGGGCGAGATCTGGGGCCGCCCCGGCAACCTTCTTCTCCCCGTGCTCGCGCTCGGCGTCGCGTCCGTCACGCTGCGCAGCATCCGCAGCGGAAGCGCCGTGCTCGACAGCGCCAGCGGTCTTGTCGCGACGCTGGTGTTCATGTTTTTCCTCTACTGCGCGCAGGAGCTGATGTCCCCCGAGAGGTTTTTGGAAAACATGGTCTCCGGCATCCAGAGCATGACTCTTCCGATCATCCTGTATCTATTGACCATGTGCTTCTCGACCCTGCTTGAGCAGGAGGCGATGGGCAGCTTTTTCGACTCGGTCGTTTCGTATCTCGCTCCGGTCTCTCCCTTTGTGCCCGCGCTGCTGTTTTTGATCTTCACGCTGCTGACGATGGCGCTGGGCTCCTCCTGGGCGATGTACGTCATCGGCTTCCCCATCGCGATGCACATCGCGCGCAGGGCGGGGCTTGACATCCCGCTGTGTATCGGCGCGGTCTGCGCCTCGGGCATCGCGGGCGAAAAGCTCTGCGTCTTCACCGGCGACAGTCTGAGCGTCGGCACCGCCATCGGCTGCGAGCCGCGCACAGTGCTCAAGCTGCGCCTCACCTACAGCATTGCGCTCTCCGTGCTCTCGCTGCTGATCTATACCGCGGCCGGGTTTATCACGTCAGCATAAGACCGGCTGGAGCTGGCGGCCCTCCGCCGCCGAGAGGACGGCCGCCTCGAGCTGCGAAAAGTCGGCGATCAGCGAGTTGGGTTTTTTCTCCGGGTCGTCCTGGCCGAAGGGCACGAAATAATAGTTTTTCCGGTTCAGAAGCGCGGCGATATTTCCGGCGCTCGCGCCGAGCCCGTCGTTTGTCGCAAGCGCCACAACGACGGGTTTTCCGTTGCGCAGATGCGACTTGGCCGCCATAGTCACCGGTCCGTCTGTGATGCCTGCCGCGAGCTTCGCGAGAGTGTTTCCGGTGCACGGCGTGATCACCAGCACATCCATTGCTCCGGAGGGACCCAGGGGCTCCGCCTCGACGATCGTTTTCACCGCGCGGCGTCCGGCGACGCTCTCCACCCGTTCTGTGAGGCTTTCCGCCGTGCCGAAGCGAGTGTCGTACCGCGCGGCGTTTTCCGACAATATGGGTATCAGCTCATACCTTTCGGAAAGCTCCTCGTATATCTTCAATATCTCACTGTGATTGCAGAACGATCCGCAGATCGCAAAACCAAGCTTCATTCCTCTTCCTCCCACAAGCGACACAGAGTTTCCTTGATTGCCTGCGCCGCGGTCTCCGGCGCCGTCTTTCCCGGAAGTCCGGGCGCGCCGATAATGCAAAGCCCCAGCCGCCCGGCGGCCTGCGCGTCGACGCCCGCCTTCGACGCGAGCTCGATCAGCGTGCAGTCGGGCGGCAGCTCGCGCAGAAGCTCTTCGCCGAGCACCATGTCCGGCACGGTGTTAAACACCGCGCGGAAGCCTCCGAGTCTTCCCGCAAGTCTTTGCGTATGCAGCGGCGCATAGCCCAGCGTTTCGATCCACGCGAGATCGCCGCTTTTGCGGGCGCCGACCGTGACCTTCGCGCCGAGCGCTGCGAGCGTGCGGGCAAGCAGCTTCCCGATGCGCCCGAAGCCCAAAACGAGGCAGGCCGCTCCGCGCAGCGTCACACGCGTATGCTCCATTGCGAGCATGACGGCTCCCTCTGCGGTCGCCGCTGCGTTCTTCACCGCAAGCGCCTCGTCCGCGAGGTAGTCCGTGAGCCGCAATCCCCACGCCTGCGCGAGCGCGAGCTCCTCGCTCCGCACGGCGCCGGCGTAGACCGGCGTGTCGGGGCGCAGCCTTTGAAACAGCTCCTTCGGAGCGAGATTTGTCCCGTTTATGCTTCCGTTTCTTATCAGCGGCGCGCCGAGCACTATGCGCCGCGCTTCCGTCGCCTCGCCGGGTCGTCCGGCGTCGGGCATGCCCTCAAGGCTCCAGCATTTGACCATGTATCCGTCCCCGGCAAGCATTCCCGCGAGACACGCCATGCGCGCGTCGCCTCCTATGAATCCGACAGTTTTGATATGCCATTCCCCCTTTATCCGTCCATTCTATGCGGATGGCCCGGCAGAGGTTATCGGAGGTTTGTATGAGATACCCTTATTTGCTTTTTGACGCCGACAACACGCTTTTCGATTTTGACCGGGCGGAGCTCCGCGCGGTCAAGGTCTCCTTCAAAACCGCGGGACTGGCGTATTCCGAGGAGCTGCACCGGCGCTACAGCGTACACAACAACGCCTGCTGGGCCATGTTCGACCGCGGCGAGGCGTCGAAGGAATTCATCTGTCTTGAACGCTTCCGGCGTTTTTTCGCCGAGCTTGGCATAGACGCCGATCCCGCCGCGGCGAACAGGGCACATCTGGACACGCTCGCGACCTGCTCGTTCCCGACGCCATATTCCGTCGAGGTATGCGAACGGCTCTCAAAGACGCACCGGCTCTTCCTTATCACGAACGCCGTCGCCTCGGTGCAGCGCGGGCGTCTCGCGCGCGCGGAGATCAGGCCGTATCTCGAGGCGGCGTTTATTTCGGAGGAGGCCGGAGCGCAAAAACCGACAAAGGAGTACTTTGACTATGTGTTTGCCCACATCGACGGCATCACGACCGACAACTGTCTTGTGATCGGCGATTCGCTGACAAGCGACATCAGCGGCGCGAACAACTACGGTCTCGCCTGCTGCTGGTTCAACCCAAAGCACGCGCCGAACCCGGACGGTCTGCGCGTGGACTACGAGATCGCCGACCTCCGCGAGCTGTACGACATCGTATAAATATTTGAAGCCTGAGCGGCGGCGCTCAGGCTTCTTAGGTTCTCAAAAAAGTGTTTTGCGACACTTTTTTGAGAAGGATTCACTTCGCTTCCCGCACGCCAAAGGCGCACGGGCGCTCCGTGCAATGTGTATTTTCCCCCGCGCGTGTCGGTGGAAAATACGATCAGGTTCATTTGCCGCCTGCGGGCGGCAAACCCTGCGGGGCTTTCTTTGACATACTGAGAAGCCTGAGCGGCGGCGCTCAGGCTTCTTTCAGTATATTCAGATATTCCTTCACGTCCCTGAGGATAAACGCCGGTTTGACGTCGCTCGTCTCCACATCCTCGCTCTTTGTCTCCCCCGAGAGCACCAGCACCGTGTCGACGCCCGCGTTCACGCCGCAGGCGATGTCGGTATACAGCCTGTCGCCGATCACGACCGTCTCCTCCGGTGCGGCTCCGGCGGACTTCATAGCAAGGTATACCATATCCGGCTTCGGCTTGCCGATGACGTACGGCCTGCGCCCGGTCGCCCTCCACAGCATTTCGCACACGCTGCCGCAGTCGGGGACATAGCCGTACCACGTCGGGCACACCCAGTCGGGATTCGTCGCGATGTAGTCGACGCCGCGTCCGAGCAGGATGCAGGCGTCCTCAAGCTTTTGGAAGGTCAGCTCGGTGTCAAAGCCCATGAGAAGCGTGTCGACCGGCGCCTCGCGATCCTCCGCGACCCGGAAGCCGGCCTCGCGGAGCTGCGATTTGAGCGATTCCGTGCCGCAGACATAGAAAAGAGCGTCCGCTCCGTCGTGCTCGCGCAGATAAAGCACCGTCGCGTCCACCGAGGTCAGAAAGTCGCCGCGCTCCGCTTCGATCCCGAGGCGGCGCATTTTTTCGACATACGCCTCTCCGCTTCTCGACGAGTTGTTTGTGAGAAACAGGTAGCTCGCTCCGCGCTTTCGTATCTGCCTGAGGAAATCCGCGGCGCCGTCGAACAGTTCCTCGTCAAGATAGAGGGTGCCGTCCATATCCAGAAGGAACAGTTTTTTGTTTTTAAGCCTGTCAAGCGCCTGCATGCTTCACCTCGTATACGGAACGACCGGGTCGTCGATCTCTCGCGTGGCATAGGCGTTCAGCGACCAGTCGGCCCGCGCGCCCGCCATATACTCGTAATAACCCTGCGCGCCGATCATGGCTCCGTTGTCGCCGCAAAGGCTCAGCGGCGGAAGATAGAGCTTCAGTCCCGCGTCATCGCAGGCCTTTTGAAGATCGTCACGGATAAACGTATTCGCCGCGACGCCGCCCGCGGCGACCACGGTCCCTCTTCCGCATTTCCTCGCCGCAAGCACCGTGCGCGGGACAAGCTCATCCGATACCGCGCGGGTGAAATCGCGCGCAAGCGCCGCACGGTCGAGGGGCTTTCCCGTCTGCTCCGCGTTGTGCGCCAGGTTGACCACGGCGGTCTTGAGACCAGAGAAGCTCATATCAAGCTCGTGCCCCTCCACCTTGGCGCGCGGCAGCTCATAGACGCCGCCCTCG
>JAFZQQ010000229.1 GCA_017620315.1 Oscillospiraceae bacterium
ATCGCGTCCACATCGACTTTAACATCGATTTCGATCAGTTCCGGTACGGCCTCGACCTTCACGGCATGCCGCCTGATGAAGTCCCAGCGTAAAATTCAACGGCCCGTTCTCCGAAAAGAACGGGCCGTCATCACATCGTTTTCCTCGATGTCCTGGTGGAGATAAGCGGGATCGAACCGCTGACCTCTTGAATGCCATTCAAGCGCTCTCGCAAGCAATAATTTCTATGCCCCCATAGCGCCATAACGCACAGTTGGACCGGCACCCAAATACCGTACCTCCATTGGACTGCATGATTATTATATGCTCTTATGGGCGTTTCGTCAAGGGCAAAAACAGGTTTTAGGCGCATACCTCAATCGTCTCCAAAAACTGCTCCACGCTGATATTCAGCGTGATCGTGATGTCGTAGTCTCTGCAAACATCTACGCGCTCAATGAGGTGGGAGACGATCATTTTCTTGGTCGGCATATCGGCTTTATCATAGATCGTAGCCCATTTCAGAATGTCGTCGAACTTGTCCGTAATCATGCGCATATTGCTCTCATTATCGGCCAGATCCATTTCAGCCTGCTGCAAAGCAGTGAAAAGCTCCCTGCATTTCTTCTCTTGCTTTTCCAGCGCCGGTTTCAGCATTTCGGGGCTAAACACGCTTTCGCCGGTCAACGCCTTGATGATCTCGTCTTGAAGCCGCTGGTATTCGCTCTCTGCTTTGTCATGGTCGCGCCGGAGTTGCTTGATATGTTCCTTGCGCAGAGCCTGGTCGCTTAGATTACGGGCCTCCAGCACTTCCTCGCGGTCAATGCTGTGTACCTTTCTGAAAATCTCACGCACGACCTTATCAATGACCCAATCCACCTTTGAAACGGTGTACCCGGTCTGCCCGTCGCAAACGTCATGCTTTCGGCTTTTCGTCTGGCAAGTATAACGCATACGAACTGCGTCGATGCCGTCGGCGTTGGGCCTCCCCTTGCCGCTGGTCGTGATACACAGCCGCGCTCCACAATGGCCGCAAAAAATGTTTCCGGCCAGGAGCGAGCGCCCGCGGGTGTTAAGCGGCGCGGAACGGATGTCCTGGTTTTTACGGGAACGGACTTCCAGCATTTCCTTTACGCCGCAAAAGGTTTTATCGTCGATGATGCGCAGATTCTCCTGCACGGGTGAATAGGTGTCGCTGCTCCGCAATATCCCCGTGTAAAGGATATTCTTCAGCATATTCTGAATGGACGCGGGGTGCCAGTTTACGCCGGAACGGTTTTTATACCCTTGCGCGTTGAGCTGGTTTGCGATCCGCTGCGCTCCGAAGCCCTTATTATATGCCAATTCAAACATGAACTGCACGACGGCCGCTTCTTCGTCGCAGATGGCAAGGTCGTGGACTTCGCGCTTGTTCTTATTCATTCGCCCGGAAGTAACCAGCTTGTACCCATAGGGGCAGGTGCCGCCGGTATAATACCCTTGCTCTGTGAGAATGTGCAAGCTGTTCGCCGTGCGGATCGAGGTCTTTTGGCTTTCCCCGTCTGCCTGCCAAAAGCGGATGTAGTTCAGCAGCCGATCCGTATGCGTCTCAATGCGCTGCTCCCCTTCCTCGGACGCCCACACACGGATGCCGTGATTGATCAGCCATTCAACGATGAACGGTGTTTCGTCGGCAATGCGCCCGATGCGGTCAAACATAAAGACAAGCAGAATGTCAAACTTGCGCTTGTTCGCATACTCCTTGATCGTCTGCACCTTATCCCGGTTTTCCGCCCTGACCTTGTGGCCGGAGATGCCTTCCTCTTGAAGCTCGCATACAATCGTCCAGCCCTTGTTCTCTGCAAACTCCCGGCAGCGGAGCCGCTGCATGGGGATGTCCGCTTCGTCGTTTGCGTCGTGATAAAGCTGCTTGGTGGTAGATACGCGGTAAAGGCACAACACTCTTGTACCCGCCTCAATGTCGCGGGGCAGGTCGATACGCCAACCTGTTTCCTTATCGAAATTATAGCTTGCGAAAGTGCTCGAATTACTCATTTCAGCATCGTCCTTTCTGTCGGACATGGCCTGCACTTCCGCAAGTGCTTTATGAACTTTTCAAGGTACATAAGGGGCACTTCCTATCATTATTATCTCATATTACGCATTTTATGTCAAATTTTCGCGTAACTTTTCGTGATTACGCTATCAATCAATATCCCTTTGACCCTGCCATATATCTCGGTGTTATTGTTCTCTCTGCAAATTGCCGTAACCTTGCATCCGTCGATACGCATGACAATGGTGTTTTCCCGTCTCTCTATCCCGATGATCTGAATGTCTGTTTTGCTGTCTGTTTTCTCTTTCTTTGGCAGCGTCATATAACGCCTTGCCGCCACATGACCATCTCCTTTGTAAATGTGTCTCACCGTGAGACGTATTTCCATGAAAAAAATGCGTCTCACGGTGAGACGCATTAAACGACGTTTTTCGCGCCGGTGGGCGGCGCTGTGTTCTCGATATTCACGATGTAATCAAAGGCCGGTGCAGACGGCGGCTGGCAAGGCCGCGCCATAGGTTTTAACGTGCCTCCCCCCATTCCCGTGGCGGGGCGTCCAACGATGTGACTCATTGCCGACGCAAGTATCATCATATCCTTGGCTGTTTTCCTGGCCCGCAGCTCTGCCCGTGCTGCTTTACGACGTTGGCGGTTCCTCGCTCCGTTCTCCCGCTGTCCGGCCTCCTTTCGCGGTGGACTATCCCGGCGCGCCCTCGCTGGCTCCAACACCCTCGGACTGTATCTGATCGCCCTATTCAGTTGTGATATGGTAAAGGGCTGTTTCCAGCCCGCAGGAACGTACAACAGGCGTTATGCGCTCCTGCGGGCCGGAACACTATGGCGCAAAGTCCTCCGGCGGATCGCGGAACTGAAACTTGAGGATTGCGGCAAAGACGGCGTTCTCCGCGAGGTAACGCAGATCCTCGTCAACGTAGCTTTTGCTTTTGCCGCCCTCGTCCTCATAGGTCTCCAGGCAGCGGCTTGCTATGTACCCCTCAAAGTGGCGCAGGATGATGTCGGCGGCCTCCGGGTCATTTTGTTTTGCCGCCTTGATAACCGAAGTCGGCAGGTATTTCATTCTGTCTGTCCTCCCATCAGTTGACGCATCAGCTCCAGCGCAGACGCCCTCCGGCGCTGGACGGCGCTGCGCGTCAAGTTCAGATCGCGGGCAATGTCCGCATCGCTTTCGTTAAGGAAGTAAGCCAGCAGCAGGATGCTGCGGCGCTGCGGGGTCAGCGAAAAGAGCGCCATCGCAAGCGTCTTGTCGTGTACGGGTATGTCAACGTCGTCCACGCGGAAGATCGTGGTTTCCTTTTGTTCCTCAATCAGCGCCTCGATTGCATCGCACGGAAACGCCAGCGCCGCATCCGGCAAGGCGGTCAAGGATACCTCCCGCTGCGCTCTGCGGTGTTTCTGCCGTCTCCCTCGGTTTACGGCGCGGTCAATGGAAATCTTGCAGTACGCCTCAAAGGTCTTGGCGTTAAAATGCTCATATCTTTCGTCCATCATGTTCTCTCGTTTGCCCCTTTCACTCCCTAACAGGCACGGAAAACCGGAATTGCCCATTATTCGCAAAAGTAGTCAAAACTCTCTAAAAAGATTTATAAATCGTCTCTTTTCGCAAAAATGCGTCTCACGGTGAGACGCATTTTTCATTCGGATGACGCAGAAAAGGCGTGGGAGGCGATTTGATTTGCCTGCCCACGCCCTATCTGCGTGTTCTATGTTTTATTCAGCTTCTGTAATCTTGGTGCAGTACCGCATCAGCATCGTGGCGGCCTCGGCGCGGGGGCGTCGCCGCCCGGAACGAGCTTGCCGTCCTTGCCGTTGATGATCTCATTCATCACGCACCAGTGCATGGCCTCGTCCGCCCAGCTCGAAATCTCGGAGGCGTCCGGGTAATCCAGCAGGAACATCCAGGCGCCCGTGAAGCCCTGACCCTTGCTTTGCGCGTAGCGATAGAGGATCGTCGCAAGCTGCTCGCGGGTGATGGGATCGTTGGGGCC
>JAFZQQ010000230.1 GCA_017620315.1 Oscillospiraceae bacterium
CTGCGGCCAAGCTGCTCACGCATTGGAGCCTCGGTTCCAAATTGAATTGCATCAAAGGACGGCACGGAAGAAGCGGGTTCTTTTTGAACGCCGCTTTTTGTACGTTTTTTTTGTGAATAAGTATAGCTCATATCAATAAATACTTCCGTGCATCATATCAAAGGAGTATTACAACATATCGATGTCGATCACCGGCTTACCTTTGTTCTTTTTCGGCTGAGTCGTTGTAGTCGTCTCCGTGCTCGGCATCAAGTCGCCGATGGCGCCCCTCACGTTTACGGGCCTGTTTAGACTCTTGGCAAGCTCTATCTCGGTGCGCAGATTGGCGAGCTGCTCATAGGTCGGTTTTACATGGCTTCCGTATGCGTTTCTGATCATCTCAAGCTCCTTTTTTGTAGGAGGATCGGTATGTTTTTTCAGATCCCGCTGAATGCCTTCATGCCATTCCTTATCCTCTTTTTCGGCTTTTTTCTTTTCACTGCGGAGCTCCGCGCGGTTCCTCATAGAAGTGAGCCTGTCCTCTGCGTTGCTTGCTATTCTCCTACCGGTGTCCGCAACGGTTTTTACAGCCGATTTAAAAGGCGATCTCTCCGTATCCAGCTCTTTCTTACGCTGATTAGCCAACCACTCTTCGGTAAACATTCCGTAGAGATGCAGGTTGTAAGCGCTCTCGGACATGGTATCCCTAATCGACAACTGAGGCTCCTCGGGAGCCGGAGGCACGGGAACCGGCCGGGAAAGCGCGGTGTCAAGGTCTGACACGCGCTTGGTGGCTGCCTGCGAATCGGACATGATTGGGGATACGACCTTTGAAAGCATCTCACGCATGGCGTCCCTGTCGGTACGAAGATCCGTAGCCCCACCCCTGAAATCACGGGTCCCGCCGACGGTCTTCATGTATTGCCTGTCCATAAGTCCAGAGACGCCGCTCTGCTCAGCAAGCGTGCTCAAATCGTTTATAGCTTCGGTATCATCCTGCTTATCAAGAGCGGCTCTTATGTTGTTAGCGCCCATCAGTCGGCCGTACATGGAGCTGAGAAGATCGCGCCCGCTGCCGGGAAGGTAGGGGCCGGACACCTGCCCGCTGTAATCGGTGAAATCGCCGTTGACAGTACCCGAGTTACCCGGCGCGTAAAGCCTGCGATACACTGAGCCGTAAGCATCGACCAAGGATTTTTGAAATTGCGGATCGGCCTTGAGCTGATCGTCGGAAAGGCTGTCCGTGATCTTCTGCAAATTGCCGAGATAGGCGGCGGACTGCTTCGCCCTTTCTGCTCTGGCGGCGGCGGGACTGACCCCGTTGCCGCTGTATACACGGGATAAATGCCTGTCGTGAGCGCGCGTGAGCTGAGCCATGGGGGAGGTGGTGCCAAGATTGTCCGCGTCGATATCCGCCTGGGACGTATCGAGCTTTTTAAGTCTGCCTACCTTCAGATCCCTGTTCCTTTCGTACTCGGCCTTAAGCCTTGCCTTCTCCTGCGGATCGGTGGCCTGGATATAGTCATCATAGGCTCTTATCTCATTCGCGCGGTACTCGTTCGCCTGACGCTGACGCCGCTCCTTTTTGCCCGCCTGCATCGGCCCGGAGGCTGACGACGCGGAAACAGGGGACAAAGCCTCCGCAGGAGCGGATATCTGCTGCCCTGCGGCAGCCATTGCGCCCTCGCGGTCGGCTCGCGCTTCAAGAGCATGGTCGTTCAAAAAGCCGCTTCCGGTGACCTCGCCGCGCGCCTGTGAAACGACGTGGCTGATCTCGTGTCCGAGAAGCGCCTGCCCGCCGTAGCTGGCAAAATCAAGCATACCGGGAGCAAAGGCGATATTGCTTCCCTGAGTTATCGCGTTCGCTCCTGCGTCGTCAACGGCCTGACTTTCATAAAGCTTTACCGCTGACAGATCCGCGCCGAAGGCGTTCTCCATCTTCTCACGCATTGCGTCGGGAAGATCGACCCTGTGACCCATCTGCGCCTGTGTCGGAGCAGCCGTACCAGCACGAAGGGCGTCCATAGAGGGATCGCGCTGAGTGGCTTCCTGCTTCGGAGCGTCGCTTGCCTTTTTTCGGTTATCATAGGTATAGCTCATATTTTTTCACTCCTGCGACGAATCAACTCCTAATTGAAAACGGCTGTCAGCGGCTCCGTCCCTTCTTAAAGAGAGCCCTCATCCTATCTGCCTGCGCTGCTTCGATCTTTTTTGCCTCCGGCGTGAAGGAGAAGTCATTTCCTGCCCCTGAAGCAAAAGACGTGCCTTCCGCTACCTTCTGATTCTGTGCATCAGTCAATCCGCTTGAGGCGGCTTGAGCTGTACGGGAATATCGGTCCAGATACGGATCATTTGCTCCTCTCATAATATCCGCCGTCTCCGTAAACGGACCGTCGGCGAACTGCCGAAGCAGGGAGCCGTAAATTCCCGCGTCCATACTTGCGTCACCCATTGCGACACGATACTGACGCTCTTCGTCGGAATAATTTCCGGACATCATTTGCTGATTATAATCCGATACCGCCATGAGGGAATTCAAATTGCGCTGCTGGAGCATTTCAAGCTCGTAATCGTTCAAAGAGAAAAGCTCTTTTTTCAGCTTTGCTTCGTCCTTCGGCGTATAGGGGAGCTGCTTGTTCGGACCTGCCGGAATCTGATACATTGCGCCGAGCTGATGCAGCTTATCGAGCTTCTTATTCGCTTTCCGTTCCTTTTTGCCCGCCTGCATAGGCCCTGCGGCGGAGGAGGCGGAGACGGGGGACATCGCCTCTGCCGACATGGAGATCTGTTGCCCTGCTGCCGCCATTGCGCCCTCGCGGTCTGCGCGCGCCTCGAGCGTGTGATCGTTCAAAAAGCCGCTTCCCGTTACCTCGCCGCGCGCCTGTGAAACGACGTGGCTGATCTCGTGACCGAGCAGCGCCTGACCGCCGTAGCTTGTAAAGTCAAGCATACCGGGAGCGAAGGCTATATTGCTTCCCTGAGTTATCGCGTTGGCGTCCGCGTCGTCCACGGCCTGACTTTCGTATATTTTTACAGCGGAGAGATCCGCCCCGAAGGCGTTCTCCATCTTCTCGCGGATCGCGTCGGGCAGGTCTACCCTGTGACCCATCTGCTCACGAGTTGGAACGGCAGTCCCATTCATAAGCGCGTCCATAGAGGGCGTCTGTGCCGCGGCCTCTTTTCTCGGCGTGTTGTTCGCCTTTTTCCTGCTGTCGTAGGTGTAGCTCATTTTATCTGCACTCCTCTTTCAAAAAACAATCCTGAACGCGTAACGGGCCGAAGGCTCCGAACAAGCACCCCGTGCCGTGCCTCACCCGCGCGTTGTCCTTTCGTAGTAGGATCTGAGCCCTGCTTTCCGGAAGAAGTCGAGCCTTCTGTATTCGGGATCCTTGGCCAAAGTCGAATCGTCGGGCATAAAATCATCCAACTCTTCGTTCTTCATGCGGTCGCTCTTGGTAAGAAGTTTTCTTTGAGCGGCGAATTCGGCGTCTCTCTGGTCTCCGGAGTAATTGTTCGCTGTGGCAAAATCGTTCAGCATGCTTGTGTAAACGCTCAATTCGGCGTCCTGATGGGAGGTTCCCAAATGCTGTCGTATGTAATCGTCGCTATGGCCGGGTTCGGCTTGAAGATCCTTAAAGATAAAGTGCTGATCTCTCAGGCTCTGCCTTGCCCTCTTGCCGATCATGGTTCTCTCCTTTTGAGACAGGGACTTGACGTTTTCGTCGTAATACTGCTGGTCTTCGTCGGTTATTTTTGCTCCGGAGAATTTGCCCAATCCAATACGGCGGAGATTGTCGATCTTCTTGTTGGAATCCCTCTTGCCCCTGCACTGCATTGGGCCGGAGGCTGCAGCGGCGGAAACGGGGGACATAGCCTCCATAGGCATGGCGATCTGCTGACCCGATGCGGCCATAGCGCCATCGCGGTCCGCGCGGGCCTCGAGCGCGTGATCGTTCAACAGGCCGCTTCCGGTGACCTCGCCTCTCGCCTGTGAGACGACGTGGCTGATCTCGTGTCCGAGAAGCTCCTGCCCGCCGTAGCTGGTGAAATCCAGCATACCAGGCGC
>JAFZQQ010000231.1 GCA_017620315.1 Oscillospiraceae bacterium
GCGGGCAAGAAAAAACTGCGGCTCAAGACGGCGGGAGTACACATTACAAAACTATAAAAACAGGAGGTCTCCACCGTTGGAGACCTCCTGTTTTTACGAAATGGATTTACATTTGATGCATTTCTTCCTGCGCCTCGCAGAAGGAGACGATGTCGTCAAATTCCTGACCGAGCGTTTTGCGCAGCAGGGATATGAGGGCCACGACACCGTTCTGCGTGAGCAGCACGGACGTTTGCTGTTCGCTTTTGCGTGCCGAAGCGGCCACGGGTCCCTTTGGCGTGAGCTTTGATTCGGATTCCATGTATTGAAGCATGAAATCAAGCTGCAGCTCTATGGTCTTTCCGTCGGGACCGGCGTTGCGCGCGGCGCCGAATGCGTTGGAGAAAAAGGGCTTCATTTGCATACCTCCAGTTTATTGCTTTGACGCAAGGTAGTACCCGGCGTCGCCCGGATGATAGAATGGACAGCTTTTTCGCTTTCGCAGCAAAAATTCCGCCATCTCATCCTCGTCAAGCTCCTGCTCGCAGAAATAGGAGTCGTACTCCTCGTCATATGAATAGTATATGCAATCCTCGCAGCAATTCATATGCGGGCCTCCCGCAACAGCTTTCGGATTCAAACCCGATCAGTCCGGAATGAACAGGGTCTGGCCGATATAGATCGTGTAGGGGCTGTCGATGCCGTTGGCGTCGGCGATCTTGCCGAAGAAGCGTCCGCTGCCGTAGAACCGGTAAGCGAGGTTCCAGAGGCAGTCGCCCGCCACGACGGTATAGGTCGTGCGCTGGCAGTCAGAGGAGAGATTGAGCTTGAGATCGGCAATGGTCTTGTCGGAAAGCCCAAGGGACTTGATGTACTTTTCGGCACAGGCGGCAAGGTCGGCAGAACGGAGATCGTCCACGCCGTAGGCACGCTTGAGGCTCTTGACGATGTTGCTCTCGGCAATCACGCTGTAGCGCGCGTCGTCCGGCGTCACGCCATAGTAGTTGTAGAAGGTGGTCATGTAGTCGGCGACGACCTCGTCATAGCCAGCGCCCATCAGACATTCAAGAAGTGCGACGACGAAACCGGCACGGTCCTTGCCCTCGGTGCAGTGGATCATGTAAACACCGAAGTTGTCAGCGAAGAACTGCAGGCCCTCGGCGAGCTTGGCACGGAATTCGTCGGCAAAGATATCGACGCCCATGTTCAGCGCGATATAGCGGGTCGTAGCATAATAGCTGTCGGCATAGCCTTCATACGCCTGAGCGGTCGCCTCGTCGTCGGACAGATTCATGATGACCGTAACGCCGGCGGACTTGATTGCCGCGTCGGCAAAGGTGTTGCGCTTGTTCTCGGGATTGATCGGGGAGGAGGAGCGATAGAGAGAGTTTTTGCCCATGCCGGTAGTCGACACGACGCGGAAATTCGCAAACTGCTCGTCCGTGAGACCGGGATAATCGCCGCGCTCGTTGGTGTAGCTCAGCCGGTGCATGACGAACTCGTTGTAGTAGCCTCCGGCTTCCTTCATTGAGATGGTGAAGGTCACGGGACCGCTTACGCCCTCGGCGTACGTCCAGAAGAAGGTTTTGTCAGCGTTGGTAGTTTTGACTGCGATGCCGTAGGTCGTGGCAAAATCGCCCATGTTGATCGCGAGCAGAGTGTACTCGTCGGCGTCGCGCGCGAAGAGTGCCGGAGAACCGGAGTCGACGTCGGAGTAATTGTTGCAGAAGGGGATATCAAGGCTCTTGTCGAGAAACTTGACGGTCACGACGTCGCCGAAGGAATAACCGGCGGCCTTGATCTCCTCACACTTGAGAGAGAGAACGACGTTGCCGTATTTTTGGATATTTTCCGCTTCGCCGGTAGCTGTCAGCTCTGCGGGAGTGTTTGCGGCAAACGCCGGAAGCGAAAGCGAGAAGGTCAAGATCAGCGCAAGGAGAAGGGATAAGCTTTTTTTCATGGATTTGTTCCGCCTTTCTGTAAAGCTGTTTTGGACAGCTTGCTGCCCGACAGTCATAATAGCACAATATGGGACACGATTTCAAGCGTTTTCCCTTATCGCTTGAATTTTGACATATAAAAAGGCTCCGCCAACGCCGGCGGAGCCTTTATTCAACGATTCAAAACGGCTTTTTCGCGGTTTCCAGTATAGTATCCAGCATCCCCTGTATTTGCGGGGTAAGGACCTTGTTCTTATGGTAAAGGAGTTGACGCCACTGGCGCATCTCGCAGTCGACGACAGGTATTATGGCAAGCTGTTGTTCGTGGATGCTTTTCTGGACGGTGTAACGTGGCAGCACCGATATGTAATGCGGATCCTCGCAAATCAAGCGTAATGCAAGAATATCGCTTTCAAGCTCGCAGAACGGTTCTACGGAAAGACCGCAGCGCACAAGCTCACGGTCGAACTGGTCACGGTAGGCGTTGTTGCGGTTCATCAGCACAAACGGCTGGCCGACAAGGTCGGAAAGCGTAACATTTTCACAAGAGGCGAGGGGGTTGGCGGTATTTGTAACAATGACTATGTCTTCTTCCGCCTCAAAGACCTTGACAAACTGCGGATCCTGAAGCTGGTCGTCCAGCGTGTAAATAAGATCCAGTTCATTCTTTACGAGAAGCTCCTTGAGCCGCGTCACACTGTCGCCGTGGATGTTTGCGATGACGTGCGGAAAGCTTTTGTGAAAACCCGGGATGATATCGGAGAAGGACGCGGTCATCAGCGAATCAAGCGTACCGACGCGGACGGTGCCGGTGAGATCGGTGTTTGCGGTCGCAAAAGCGCTGGCTCTTGAAACGGCGCTTACCACGTCGCGAGCATAGGACACGAAATCCTTGCCATACTGCGTGATGGACACGTTCTTCCCTATGCGGTCAAAAAGCTGAACGCCAAGCTCGCGTTCAAGCTGCTGGATCTGAACGGTGACCGCAGACTGTGAGTAATCCAGCGCCTCCGCTGCTTTTGAAAAACTTTTGAGCTCTGTTACCTTCAAAAAGGTAGTAAGGTTGCGAATTTCCATAAGCGCTCCTTTTGCACTCTTAAAACAATTAATTATTCACAAATAACATATAAATAATTTTAATAGCAAAACGCCGTCTTGTCAAGTGCAAAAGAAAACAAAATCAAATAAAAATGCAGACCTACATGGTGAAATGATATAAGACCCGCATTATTTTGGCTTATCGTATGAACCAGAGATCCATATCCACGTTTCCGTTGACGCCGTTCACGCTTCCGGAGGATGTATACTGCCACATCTGAAAGTCGTAAACAAAGCGGGGATATTCGCCGTTATACTGGCCTGCATACCAGATCGAGTATTCGGAAAGTCTTGAAAGGTCGTATTTAATGTAGCCGTCGTGCGTGTTCATATAAATCATAGGGCTGTAGCCTGCCGCCCTGATCCGCTCGCAAAAAGCGACGGCACAGTCGCACACGGTGGAAACCGGAAGACCGTTGGTGCGGGCATCGGAAGCGCCTGCGGTCTCCCAGTCGAAAACTACGGGCGCGTCGACACGTCTGCCGAGGAGCTTTTCAATCACATAATCAGCTTCCTCGATCGCTTCCTCAACGCTTACTGCCTGAGAGTAGAAGTAGTAGCCTAACTTCAGTCCGGAAGCCTCCGCACCGGTGTAATACGCATCGAAAAGCTGATCGTCGTATATGTCGCCGGAGCCCCAATAGCGGCCGCCCACGCGGAGCATCGCAAAATCTATCCCATCCTCGCTGACGGCGTTCCAGTCAATATCACCTTGAAAACGAGAAACGTCTATACCGCGCAGCACTGTTACTCCGGACTCTGTATAGGTCATTTCCTTGCCATAACCCGAGAAATCGGACTTGCTGTATCGGTTGAGCGGGACGCCGCGCATGACCTCAAGCACTCGCGAGCCGTACCGGACTGTCTGCGTGGTACCGATGCAAGCGGCGTTTCTTACGCGCCAGACTATTGCGGAAATCTCCGCGCGCGTCAGATCACGATCCGGATAAATGAGCGTTTTTCCGTTCTCCTGCGAACCGGTTATCACTCCAAGCTCGGCAAGCGCCGTAACATAGCTGTCGTCCACGTCGTCAAAGGGCGTATCTGAGAAGGACTGACCAAAACCCAGAGCTGTCACCGCGAGACGCGCGGCACCGATACGGGAGATGTGTGCGTCAAGGTCGTCGAGGAGCCCGTCGGAGAACGGGGCAAGCGCGCGCATAAGAGATGCGTAGCCGCTTGCCCAATGTCCTTGAACCGGAGCTTGCTCCCCGGCACCGGCGGCAAGGAGCACAAGCTTGAGCGCCTCGCCGACAGTAACGGACGCGCCGGGGTCGAAACCGCCGTTGCCGCGCCCGCCGACGACACCTTCCTCGCTGAGCTCCATGACATAGTCATAGAACCAGTCCTCCGGGACGACGTCGTCAAAGC